>JACPOL010000006.1 GCA_016185065.1 Chlamydiales bacterium | reverse complement strand
TTCCGTGTCCCCTCTCTTTCTCTCTTTCGTGAACGTGCCCGTGTGCGTGCCCGCGCCCGATCTTCTCTTCAAAAAAGGGGGCTACTTTTCGCCTAGGGATAGGGGATGGGCTTTCTGGTAGACGTCGCGCTTGAGCCTAGTTGAGACTTGGGTGTAGATGGTGGTTGTGCCGAGGGAGCTGTGGCCGAGAAGCATCTGGATCGTCTTGAGGTCCATTCCCTTTTCAAGCCAGTGGGTAGCAATCGTGTGGCGGATCGTGTGCGGGGTGATCTTTCCCGATAGACCCGAAGCGAGCAGGTACTGCTCGAATTTGCGGTCGATCGATCGCACGGTAATGCGCCTTCCCCACTTATTCAAAAAGAGTGCAGAGCTATCCTCCTCGGGCTGGTGGACATCTGAACTGAGGTGGCGCTGAGGATCATTTAAATACTTCTGAATCCAGGAGACAGCTGTCTGCGTTACAGGGACGACGCGCTGCTTTTTTCCTTTACCCATCACGCGGACGAGTCTCTCTACAAAATCAACATCTGTGCGATTTAAGGCGGCCAGTTCGCTGATGCGCAGGCCTGAGCTGTAGAAGAGCTCCATGATGCAGCGGTCTCGAAGGCCGAGGTAGCTCGTAGTATCTGGCGCTGAAAAGAGGCGCTCGACCTGATCGTAGGTGAGAGAGGCGGGAATCGTCTTATCGAGCTTGGGAGAGTCGATCTCATCCATCGGGTTCAGAGAGATCAGCTTCTCTCTACTTAAGAAATTGAAAAACGAGCGCAGACTAGAGAGGCGTCTGAGTATCGTTCTCTTTTTTGCCTCTTTCGCATTGAGTTCAGCTAAGTAGCCTCGGATTTCGCGCTTGCCGACGCTTGCTAGATCTATAGAACTATTTTGACTTTCTAAATAGGATCTAAACCCCTCTAGATCTAGCCCATAGTTGCGGATCGTATGGGAAGAGGAGCCTCTTACCACCCGCAAATACTCTAAAAATTGACCTATTACTATCTTGACGTCAGCCATTTGTGTGTTAATATAGACAATCCAAAAACAAAAACTCAATCCATGATTACACTAAACGAAATCTCAAAGAAGATCGGAAGCCGCGTTCTATTCGAAAATGTCACCGTCACCTTTAGCCCCGGGAAGCGCTACGGTCTGACTGGGCCTAACGGAGCAGGCAAGTCGACTCTCTTTAAGATCATCATGAAAAAAGAGGAGCCGACGAGCGGAACAGTCACTCTTCCTCGTAAGGTGGGTTTCTTAAGACAGAATATCGAAGATTTCAGAGAGATCAAAGTTGTCGATGCAGTCATCATGGGCAACCAGCGCCTCTGGGATACTTTCGCTGAAAGAGATCGACTCTATCTCGAAGAGATGACAGACGAGATCGGCATCCGCCTTGGCGAGCTCGAAGAGATCGTCGCAGACGAAAATGGGTATGAGGCTGAGTCGGAAGCTGAGTCTCTACTCGTGGGAATGGGGATCCCTGGGGAGCTCCACCACAAACGGATGGAAGAGGTCCCTATCGACATGCAGTTCCGCGTTCTCCTCTGCCAAGCGCTCTTCGGAACCCCTGAGGCTCTCTTGCTCGATGAACCGACCAACCACCTCGACCTCGAATCGATCGGATGGCTAGAGACCTTCCTGCTGCGCTATACCGGCACGCTTGTTGTAGTCAGCCACGACCGCCACTTCTTGAATGCGATTACAACACATATTGCCGATATCGACTATGAGACCCTCATCATCTATTCAGGAAACTATGATGACATGGTTGCAGCTAAGAGCTCTGTCCGCGAGCGCACCGAGTCGGAAAACAAGAGCAAAGAGAAGAAGATCTCTCAGCTTCAAGAGTTCGTAGCAAAATTCGGCGCCGGAACGCGCGCAAGCCAGGTTCAATCTCGTTTAAGAGAGATCGAGCGCTTGAGCCCTATGGAATTAAAGAAATCAAATATCCAGAGACCATATATTCGCTTCTACCCTCCAGAAAAACCCGCTGGTCAGGTGATTTTTAAGGTCCAAGACATTTCAAAAGCATTTGATGGAAAGAAGGTGATCACCAACTTCTCATGCGAAATCGCGCGTGGAGAGAAGATCGGCGTCATTGGAAATAACGGAAGAGGAAAGACGACTCTTCTGAAGATGCTAGCGCAAGTCCTTCCACAGGATAGCGGCCGTATTGAACTCGGCCACCAGGTGCAGATCGGCTACTTTCCCCAAAACCACAACGATATCATCGATAAGAGCTCTTCGATGACCGCCTTCGACTGGCTCAAAGGCCGCAAAGAGGGAGTCTACGATCAGGACATCCGCAGCGTTCTAGGTAAGATGCTCTTTGGAGGCGACGACGCCTTTAAGCCCATCTCCCACCTGTCGGGAGGAGAGACCGCGCGCCTTATCATCGCCGGAATCATGCTCTGCAACTACAACACCCTCGTGTTTGACGAGCCCAACAACCACCTCGACCTCGAAGCCGTCTCTGCACTTGCATGGGCGCTAGAAGAGTATAAGGGAACGGTTATCATGGCCAGCCATGACCGCGACCTGCTTTCGCGCGCCACAACGCGTACGCTCGCCTTTGAAGAGAAGGGGATCCGCTCGTTTGATGGCTCTCTTGAAGAGTACCTCTCAGTTCACGCTAAATAACTGTTGTGGTTCAAATTATTAATATGTAATTTGAAAAATATAACGGATTATACCGCAATGACACATATTCCACCTCTTGCAGGCTGGCCCTCTCAGACATCTCTTGTAAAAGAGCCATCTAACAGCCGCAAAAAGAAGAAGAAGACCTCTGCTCGTGCGGGCGCGAGCCGTCGTGGAAATAAAAAACGTTAGGAGTTGTATGGTAAGAAATGTAGGACCAACTTCCCCAACACCTCCCTTCTACGAGCCGCCGATCTCAGAAGAGGCTCAGCTCGCCAAAAAACTACAATCTGCGATCTCAAACTTTTCCGATTCTGTGAAAAATCTCACGCCCGACTCAGCGCGCAGCGTACACTCACTATCAAATCTCGCTGAGACCATCAAACAGCTCAATGAACTCTCCCGCAAAGCGTCTAAATTGGAATAAACCCATGCTAAGAGAGAACTTACAAGATGCCGGTCAGATCATTCAGAATATGCTAGGCCAGCCCCTTTCAGTTCCCGGCCTGCCCGAAGGAGTCTCTCTTCTCTCTGCCGCCGAAGAGTATGAGCCCATAGAGGGCGAAGCCTCCGCTCTCAGCCAGGTGATGCTCTCTTTCCTCAAGCATCCCGAACCCACCGAAGTTCTCCTCCAAGAACTAGACCTCCTCTACAACGACCTCAACGTCAAATAAGAAGAGTTTAATAAGTTCTTTTTTGCTTTTTTCCCATTTATTGGTAACCTTTGCTGTTTACCCAGTGAAGTAACGGGCGAAGGGAAAAATGAACAAATTCTTAAAGATCTCACTTGTGGTGTTTATAATGTCTGGATTGAACTTCGAGATCGGGGCTGAACAGAACCTCTCCCACGCACAGCGCGCCTCCTCTTTTGAGCAGAGCAGAAAGGCCATGGTGGAACGAATAGCGAATCGAGGAGATCTTCCTTACGCTACCGTCCAGAGGCAGCTCGAAATGGTCAATCAACTATCAGAGTTTGAACTCGGAAGATTTCTAATTGAAAGAGGCGGGTTAAACGGCTACTGGACTCACTATGTCATCACATATCCAGAAAAGAAGGAGATAGAAGGTAAGCCTAAACCGTTCAATTCTCTTGAGTCGTTTATTCTCGACTCTGCGCCTACATGCCTTGCCACGCAGCAGAGATATCAGATTTTCAAATCTCAAATTCAACAGCGCATTAAAGAGGGCTGCAGTTTCGCTTCTATTCCTTGCGGGCTCATGGGGGAGCTTCTCGATCTTGACTACTCAGGCCTTGATACATTTTCACTCTGGGGGATCGATCTCGATGCTGAAACGCTTGATCAAGCGCGCGAGCACGCCGCTGAGCAGGGGCTACTCATTCAGAGTCATTTTCTTGAGAAGGATGCCTGGAAACTCGATCTCGAAGAGCAGTTTGATCTCATCGCCAGCAATGGATTAGCAATCTATGAGCATGACGATCAGAAGGTTGTTCTGCTTTACAAACAATTCTTCGATGCACTCAAGCCGAACGGAGTCCTTGTAACGAGTTTTCTGACTCCTCCACCAGCACCTGGTTTGACTACTGCTTGGCTATCTGCTGAGGTTCGTCCGCAAGATGCGATCCTGCAAAAAATCCTATTCGTGGATGTTCTAGGTGTGAAATGGCAAGCGTACCGTACGGAAGAGACCGTGAGAAACCAGCTTAAGCAAGCGGGCTTCTGCGAGATCGAAATTCTCTACGACAAGGCTCACATTTTCCCCACCGTAATTGCAAAAAAGAGCTCTTAAAGCTCATCTGGCGTGATTGAGGAGATCGATCGTCTCTTGAAGATTGCCATTGGACAGAACTTCGCCTGCACTCAAATCTCTTGAGTTATCAACTCCGATCACAAAAAGATGGTCGATGCCCTTTGACATTCTGGAATAGGGATCGATGTTTGTCTGCCAGGGAGAGTGGATGCTAAAGTCGGTATATCCAGCTTTTCGATAGGCAGCGATCATCTCCTCTCTTTCGAAATTATTATCGCCTAGTGCGACTGTGATGGCATTTTCTTGGTGGCGTTCATAAGCGTACCTAGCAAACTCTTCGCGCGAAGGTTTGGTGGGATCTCCTGGGATATGCGCATTGAGAATGCGGAGACTTTGTGCATTTTGACGGGAAAAGAAGGCGTTTTGTAGCGGGCGGCCAGGGACACTGGGGTAAGCGGAGGTAGCGGTTTCAGATCTATCAGGGGAGTAGGCCAGCGCTGTATTATTGAACTGTGCAAAAGAAACCAGTGCAACCCTCATTAGAGCAGCCATTTGGGTGATACTGATGGCCCTCTATGAATGTAAATGGTTCTTTATAGCCAGGAAAATAACCCTCGCCATTATGGATCGCTCCGTGTTGAAATTCTCCAATGATTTTGACGCCACGAGGTCCTGTTATCAAAGTTCCCTGGCCATGGCTTGCGCCTTGGGAAAAGCTGCCTTGATAGGTGGTTTTGTCTTTAAAAAGCAGATGGCCTTCTCCATCTGGAACGCCATCTACAAAGTCTCCAGTATATCGATCCCATCCCCCTGGATGGTCAGCTGGATACGCGATGGTGCCCTTTCCATCAGGGTATCCATTTTTCATAGGACCTGTATATTTGCTTCCATCTTTGAGTGTCACCGTCTGATCTGACTCCTTCGCGTCTCCTTTCGAGTCCTGCGCACCCGAAGGTGGTGCAAGAGCTGAGTGAGTGATTGTTACAGATACTGCTCCCGCTCCTGTTGCAATACCCGTTCCTGCTGCAGCGCTTGTTAGGCTGCTGGCATAATAGGAGACCGGAGGCGCCGCTGAAGCTCTGGAAGCCGGTCTATCGTAAGAGGTCTCTGAATCATAAGCTGCATAGGGAGCTGCTTCGGCTGTTTCCGCAGATAATAAACGCTCTGTAAGACTTGTCATTAGAAACTCCATCGCGAAGATAAGGAGCACAAAATTTAGAGAGTTGTAATAAATTTTTCAAGAATCCACATTGCCAGCATAGAAGAGTGCATATACCTGCTGGTTGGTGTAATCTTGTAGTAGCCTCTAATTTTAAAAGATGCGTATTTTGAGGTTGAGAAGGACAACAAGGAGAAAGATATGCGTATAGGAAACGTTCCACCAACCAGCCCAACTTACGGAAGTCAGCAGCCGTCGGATATTCCACCGCAGGCCCAAAAAGCTGCGACTGATATGGCAAATCTGTCAGTCCAGCTACCAGATCTGTACGCGCAATATACGGCAGCAACAACTCCCCAGCAGAAGAGTGCAATCATGGCTCGAATCAGTGCAGTAGAGCAGGCCATTGCTGGCGACCTGAATACATTGCAGAAATTGAGCAGTCAGCTTCCTCCGGATGCCCAAGCCCAACTCGAGCAGGTAGCTTCATTAACAAGGTCACTTGCGGAGTATCCTGAAAAGGTCACACCAAGTCAGCTTGCAATTTACGAGTTTAATGTTGGCAAGCTCTGCGGCCAGCTCGGCTGCTAATTAGGGAGGGGGATCGTACTTGATGAGTTTGCCGTTGAAGGTAGTGGTGCGGTAGACCCACTCGTCGTCGTTCTCGCGGAGGAGGCGGTCGCAGCCGAGGAAGAAGCCTTTGACGAAGCCGTGCTTCTGCATTGCGAGGAGCATGTACTGGGAAGAGGAGGGGCGGAAGTGGCTGCGCGGTCCGTCGACCTTAGAGAGCACGTTCTGGTGGAAGAGAATGGCCTCCTTTGCAGCTTTAACCATGATGGAGGGTTTCTGCGCAGGGGCTTCGACGCTCTTCTGTTTGGGAAGTAGATCTGCATCCGTTCCCCAGGGCTCTTCATAGCCTGGTGCTGCAAAGCATAGGAGGGGAGCTAGGATAAATAGAAGGGTTGGTTTAAAAGCCATAGCGCAGCATGAATACGGGGAAGAGCCCCTTCTGGTTCATCATGGGCGAGGCCTTCTGCTCATAGAGTCTTTCATTGTAATACTTAGCCTCTTCGCCGCCGCCGTAGATCCCGCCAAAGTACCAGCCAGCTTCAAAGCTTGTGAAGATGAGGCCAGCGGCGAGGTGCTTATGCTGAAAGAAGTGGACAGAGGCCGCAATAAAAAGACCATTTAAGAGAACTGCGGTGAGCGCAGATTTTTTCTGGCCCAGATAGAGGTAGCCGGCTCCAGGAAGAACGGCATTTAAAGCTTGGGCCTTACTCACAGATTTTCTCTCGGCTTCATAGGAGGCGAGAAAGGGCTTTAAATAGCTCTCATCGGAGTGGTTTTCAGCGTGCTGATGGAGTGTTGGAAGATCTGCGCGCATAAGAGCGGAGGAGAGGGAGAGCTTCTCGGCGGACTCGGCATCGCTCTCTTCGAGAATCTTTAAGATCCGCTCGGCCTTCTGCTCTTCTTGGGTCTCTTGATAGCTCTCATACAGGATCACGAGAAGGTCGTGGTAGACGGGGAAGGTCTGGTCGGCATTTCGAAGGTCGCTGCGCTCAAAGGTGTAGACTACATCTGAGTATTTTTTAGCGAGGAAGTAGCAGAGGAGAATCTCATACTGGACCTCTAAGCGCCGTTTATAAGACTCTTGAGGAACTAAAAACTCTGAACGCTTGAAGGCGGTAATCGCTTGGTAGAGGTCGAGCTGATGCGCAAACCCCTTTCCTATGACATACTCTCTGCCCCAATCTTGCTGCTTCTCATGTTCTGTAAGAGGAGGGAAGGGAGCTGGCAGGCTCTTTAAATACCGATCTTGCACGGCGTAGTTGATCTTCGGCTCTATATCATCTGAAACGTGATGGCACGCAGAAAGCAGTAGGCAGAAGCTGCAAAAAACAAGAAGAGATCTATTCATTATCCGACTGTTTGACGAGGTTGATGCCCTCATCAAACTCTTCTTTCATCACAGGGAGAACGATCTCATCTTTGTAGAGCTGCTCTTGGTGGCCTGTGACGTTCTTATACTCTTCGTAGTTGTTGATGATCTGTGGGCGGATGAAGATGATCAGGTTGTCTTTAGAGTTAGTGCGATCGTTCTCACTAAATGCAGCGCCAATTACGGGGAGGCCGCCGAGGCAAGGAATGCCCGATTTGAAGTGCTGCTTCGTATCTTGAATCATGCCGCTTAAAACGACAAAGTGCTTATCGGGAACATGGACGCGTGTATTTAAGCTGGTGTGAGTCGTTAAAATTCCGTTGGGCGGAATATTCTGGTTCGCTGAAGCGGAGATCTGGGTGCTGAGGTCATTCGAGATCTCAAGCGTGATAATATCGCTATTTCCGAGATAGGGTGTGATGCTGAGGTTCATCCCGATATCGCGGTATTCGATGTTCGATGTGACGGAGGTGTTTATGCCACCAGAAACGTTAAGGACCGATCCGGTGTAGGGGATGTTCTGCCCGACAAAGATGGTAGAGTTTGTCGTGTCTTGGCAGATCAATTTCGGATTGAGAACGATCGTCGAATCGATATCTGTCTGAAGTGCATTCACAAGCGCGCCCAGGGAGATAAAAGACCTGCCCTTATGCATGACGATGTCTCCGATTGAGCCTAGATCGAAGCCTTGCGTGAAAGGAATCTGCGTGTTCGGGTTAGGGAAGCTAGTTGCATTTACAGCTTGCAAACCAGACTGGAAGACAGGGGAGGCTGCGCTCTGCCCAGAGAAGGGGTTGGTAGCAGGGAAGTTGCCATAGCCTATGCCCACCTTATCGCGGTATTTTGCAAAGCCTCCCCACTGCACGCCGAAGCTCTGGAGGTTAGAAAGACTTGTCTCGATGATAAGCACTTCGATGAAGACCTGTTTAAGCGGAACGTCGAGGCTCTGGACGAGGTCTTTCAGTTTTGTGAGTACATCTTGATCACCGGTTGCAATTAGCGAGTTAGTTACGTTAATCCACTGGAGCGAGTTGATGGCAGCAACGAGGTTTTGAGTTGGTGTGGCTGTTGATTTACTTAGTTCGGAGGCCACCTGCTTGATCGCAGTGATGATGTCGGTTCCCTGGTGGTATTGCAGCTTGTAAACTAGGAAGCTTGTGTTCTCAATCGAGGAGATAGAGGGAACGGCTCCTTCTTCAGCTTTGCTGGGAATGTCGAATTTAACGAGGAGGGCTTCCACTTTTTTAATCGAGTCGGCGTCTCCTGTAATCACAAGAGAGGAGGTCTGATCCATCCACTTGAGATTATTGATCGTATCAAAAAGGGCGGGATCGGAGACTCCCGAATCAGTTAGATTCTTCTCAAAGAGACATAGGATCTGAATGAGGTCGGGTCCATTCTGATAGACAGGTGTGTAGAGAACGTAGCTCATGGGGGCCGCTTTCGTGCCACCGAGTGCCGCAATATCAAACTTCTCTGCAAGCGCTTCAACGCGTTCTAAGGCCTGTTGGGAGCCGGTAAAGAGGATGGAGTTTGTCTCTTTGATCCACTTCATTGAATTGATCGCTTGACTTAGCTCCTTATCCACTGCATTCGACTTGTCGAGCTGAGCCGATACAGAGCGCATAGAGGACATAAACTCTGGCGCAGAAGCAGCTGTGAGCTTGTAGATGATAAAAGTCATGTTGCCGATACGCTGGATCACATGAGCTTCACCGATCGAAACGTCGATTGTTGCAAGCAGCCCCTGCACCTTTTGTATAGACTCTGGAGAGCCCGTAAAAAGGAGGGAGTTGGTCGCAGGGACGGGTCTCATCGTTTTGAGTGTCTGCAGAAGCCCGCGATCGATTAAACCAGACTGTTCTAGATCAGTTGATATCGTAGTGAGAGACTCTTGGATAAATTCGGCAGACTGATACTTTGGCTTATAGATAAAAAAGGAGGATTTACCACCTGCAAGAGCGGCGCCTGCAGCTTCTGCAGTATCGAATTGGGCAATCAAGCTCTTAACTTTTTCTACGCTGATTGTAGATCCGGTGATGAGGAGGGAGTTGTTGTCTTTTACCCACTTAATCTTGTCGATCGTCTTTGCAAGATTTTCGCTCACAGGATCGTCTGAAGGAAGATCGCTTGCTAGCATCTCTAGGTTTTTTAACAGCTCGTTACCCTGAACGTACTGCAGCTTGTAGAGGTAGAACTCTCTGCCCTCTTCAACAGCAACACCAGAGGAGTTGTCCAATTCAATGAGGATCTCTTGAACTTTTTTAAGCGTCTCAGGATCGCCGGTAAAGAGGAGGGTGTTGGTCTCAGGGACCCACTGCATTTTTTCAATCGAATAGAGGAGAGAAGGATCTGCTAGTCCGGAGTCTTTTAGTTTATCGCTGACCTCTTCCATTCCCTCTACGAGACCGGTTCCTGTGCGATTCTTCGGCCGGTACATCAGAAAGTCTGTTCCGGTGGATAGCGCGCGTTTGGATTTCGCGGGCACGACGTCAAAGGTGGGGAGGAGAATTTTGATCTGCTCGATCGATTTTGCATCGCCGGTAAAAATAAGGGAGTTGTTCTCTTTAATCCAGCGCATGCTCTTTAGAGCTTCGATGAGATTTTCATCCGGAGTGGAGGAGTCCTGGATATTTTCAATCATCTGCTTCAGAGCAGTACTTAGCTGCTCTTCGCTCGCATGTTCGATCTGATAGACGTAAAAGGTGGCCTTTCCGTTTCCTTTAATTGGAGTAGCTTTGCTTGCAATATCGAGATCTTCCATCACTGCCATTGCCCTTTCGATCAGGTAGGGAGTAGAGATGATGAAGATACTATTTGTATCTAGCTGAGGAACGAATAGAAGGGGGTTGCCTTCAGCAAATGGAGTAACGATCTGTGTTGCAAGTGCGATTAGCTCAATGGGAGAGATGTGCTTAGCAACGTAAGCTTCTATCTCCAGGGGAGAGTGGGGAGAGTCGAGGCTTACAAGAAGAGAGGAGATCTTCTCGATGTTGGTGACGATATCTGTAACAATTAGCTGGCGCGTCTCTTTTGAGACCTCGATCAGTGCGCTTGCAGAGACCATCGGTCTAATCAGGTTCGCAATGCTATCCGGGCTCACATTTTTTATGCGGAAGATGCGTGTGACAATCGGAGCTCTTCCATGTTTTTCAGGAAGATCGGGAGAGACGATCGTCGGGATCTGATTAACTGTTGTGCTCTTTGTGATGAGCAAATTGTTCTCCTGTTCAAGGAGAGTAAGTCCATGAATGCGGAGCACCTGAATCATCGCAGAGAGGATATTCTTGGTCGTGATCGGCTCTTCGGAGACGATCGTGACGTTGAACTGAAGCTCCTGATCGTCGAATACGAAGTTGAGCCCTGTGATCTTGCTCACATAGCGAATGTATTCGATGATCGAGACGTTATTGAAGTTGATTGTGTAAGAGCCCCCAGCGTCATCGCTTTTGCTGAGATTTAAATCTGCAAGCAGAGCGATCTCATCTTCAGCATTGGCAATGGAAGTATGCCATGAAGAGAGAGTGAACGCGATAAGGGAGCATTTGAAAAAGAGGCTTTTGCGCACGTCAAAAAAGCGCCAAAACGAAGACTCTTCTCTCATAGTTGTTATATCTAGAATGGTAAAACTTGTTGTGAATCCTAAAATCTCGTCGGATTATTGTAAACACAGGAGATCGTTTCACCGGAGAATATTTCAGAAGAGCTCGAAGAAAAAAGAGAAGAAAGAGGGCTCCTTCTTCTCTTATTTGGTTATACTTTTATCGCCTCTTTCGGTGCATCTGGGAAGACTTCTGCACGAAGGGTAACGTTTCTAATATGCGCTCGAGCTGCTTTAAAAAGGTTTGAAGCTGCATTTGATGTTATCTCTTTTTGCCGCTCCGGTTTTTCGGGCTTCTTATTTCTTTTCAAACAGCAGGAGATCTGCTTTCCAGCCCAGAAAGCGGAGCCAACAGAGAGTTCGCAAACAGCAAAAAATTGCGAGGCTCCAAGTGCGCAAGCGATTTCGAATCTGCGATAGAATTCACAAGTTTCTGGATTATCAAAAGCGGAGAGTCCTTCTGCCCACGCAAGCATGCCGTCAGATAGGGTCTCCATCGGGTGGGTCATAGATAGGGGGGCGCGTCGGCTGCTAGTTTCTGAAGTCATTGTTTTATTGCCTATAAAGTATTTAGATTGATATATAGTAACATAAAATATACATTATCGAAATCTAAAATAATAATTTTATAATTAACTAATAATAAAATTATTAACAGGTGTTTTTAGGAGAGGCGGCGGATGGAAAGGAGGACTTTAGGCAAGCTCTCAGTTGCAATTGCATGGAGGCTTGTCATTTTACGGAGGATCGTCTCGGCTTGGCGCTCGGCGGAGAGAAGAGCGCTCTCTTTAATCGCCAAGTTCAAGTGCCCCTCAAACTCCCGTTTTTGGGCATCATCTTCATGGAGAGCGGTCTCAAGAGAGTGAAGAAAGAGAGTGTCTCCAATCTTCCAGTTGTCATTTGTCTCTGTGAAGTCGCCAGGCATCTCTACGCCCAGGGGAGGGTTTGGGACAGCGATGTAGCGGGGCAGCTCGCTGCCTTCAGGGAGATGAACGAGTCGTCCAAGTCCGCAAGAGAGGTAGGTGAGCTCCTCTTGTAGAGGGTCGAGAAGAAGAAGTGCGAGGGAGAAGGGCTGTTTAAGGCTATCGTCATGAATAAGCTCATTCAGCGCAGAGATGAAAGAGCGCACCTGGAAGGGAGCTCGCGTAGCTGGCTCTCTCTCATGGATTAGCGTGCGAATCATCCCTCTCAAAGAGGCGATGTAGATGGGAGCTTCAATTCCAAATGTAGTGGGTTCTGCAAGCAGTATAAGGTAGTTATTATCAGGTAGCTTGAAGAAGTCGAAGTAGATTCCCATCTGTCCAGGGCCTTTGTGCTTTGCAAGGCCAATTTCAAACTCTGGCCAGTCGGGTGGCGATCCTGGGACGAGCATAGAGCCCGCTTTCTGGAGCGTTTCAAGAACCTCTTTAACCTCATCGCTGCCAGGACGCTCCTTTTCGAGCTCTCCCGATTTTAAGTAGTCGGAAAGGTCGGAGATCAGATCGACGATATCGTTGTAGCGTTCGCTCAGTGAGACTGCAAGGGCTTTGCCGATGATTCTCTGAAACCCTTTTGGCAGCAGCGAGAGGTTCATCATTCCGTAACTCAGCTTGCCAAGAACGAGCTCGTAGGCGATGACTGCCAGCGAGTAGATGTCGGATGCATAGGTTGCTTTTGATGGGTCCTCTTTCTGTTCAGGGCTCATGTAGGAGGGGGTGCCTAAAACTTTTGAGTGCGGGATGCTTCCTCTCGTCTCTTCATGGAGCTGAGCGATGCCGAAGTCGATGACTTTGATTTCGCCATCTTCGCTCATGAGGATATTTTCAGGTTTTAGATCTCGATGAACCACTCCATTTGCATGTAAGTGACAGAGGGCGTAAGAGACTTGCAAAATGATGTCGATACAGCGTTTTAGAGAGAAGGATTGTTGAGCAATGAACTGAGAGAGCGATACGCCGCGGATAAACTCCATCGCAATGTAAAGTCCGCCTTCCCATTCGCCCTGGCCGTAGAGCTTTACGATATTTGGATGGCTGGTGATTCCAATAATGTGCGCCTCTTTCAAAAAGTGAGCTGTAGCTTCTGGATGGTTGATATATCCAGGAGAGAGAACCTTAACGACGAGCGTCTGGTTCGTTTCAGGATGAATGCCGAGATAGAGAAGGCTCATGCCGCCCTTGCTCAGCAGACCTTCGATTTTATATGGTCCGATTCTCTCGGGCGTAGGAGGGAGTTTCTCGCTTGAAATGAGATCTGGAAGAGTATTCTGCTTGTAGAAGGTCTTCTGAAGCATTTATGTTATACCATTTATCAAAAATAACTTCATTTTATGACTTCCCCGGCAATCCCATATTTTCAACCCGCTTGCATCGCTCAACT
Source organism: Chlamydiales bacterium (assembly GCA_016185065.1). Taxonomy (NCBI): domain Bacteria; kingdom Pseudomonadati; phylum Chlamydiota; class Chlamydiia; order Chlamydiales; species Chlamydiales bacterium. Next base: position 43,637 of record JACPOL010000006.1, on the reverse strand, counting down.
TATTCAAGTTGAGCTGCATCAGCGTCGGCTGCGCCTAGTTTAAACTCTGGGCGCCGGCTTTGTCAAAAATGCAGTTATTTTTGATAAATGGTATTATTGGGGCAGTTCCAGGATTCTTACGCCTAAAATGTCTCCAATTTTGACCAGTTCGCCTCTTGCTACACGCTTTCCTTGCAAAGTCACGTGAACGCTCTGATCGGGATTTAATCCCATCTCAAGCAGATTCCCGGGCTTCATCTGCATTAGCTTGTCGAGACTCATTGTCAAGCGGCCAATCTCCACTGTAAGCGTGAGAGGAACCTCTTCTGCAGAGATCATCTTTTCAATAGAGCTCTCTTTTGAGATCTTCTCCTCTTCGCTAGCCCAGAGATGGCTCTCTTCTTCGGTAGCGCCCTCTTCTTTCGCTGCTTCTTCTTCGAACTTCTTGTCTTCTTCTGAAGGTGACATGCTCTCCTCTTGATAGAATGCATAATCGAGTAGTTTAAGACCGCCCTCTTTAATTCTACCTTGGAAGAGAGGTGTCTTGCCGAGTGTTAACGTTACGCTTCCCTTGTGCTCACGAGGATCGAAGCTGCAGCGATCTAAGATGAGAAGATCTCCCGGAGAGATCTTCTTCCATTTTTCCCACTCGAGACTGGTGGACCCAATCTCCATATGTAGAGGGAGTATCGTCTCTTCAAGCAGAGGGCTCTCGAGAAGAGAGGGTCTGTTTTTTGAAAAGTGTGAGCGGAAGCTGCCATGGAATCCCGAAGGACAGATCAGGCGAATGCTTGCACTAATCTCATCCGTTAGTTCTAAACGAATATCGTAGCAGAATCCTCCGAGCTCTTTATGCAGCGAAGAGGGCTTGCCCAATTTTGCTGAGAGATCGGAAAAGCATTTTAACTGGTCTGCAACGTTTAACCCTTCCAAAAGGAGAAAGTGAAAGAATCCCTCTTGAAAATCTGGATGGGAAAAGCTTCGGGAGTCTTGAGTTTTTGTGAGACAAGCTGAGGTGAACTTATCTAGATCTTCTGACGAGATAGCGATGAATGCAACTTCAGAAATTGGGGAGAGCTCAATGCTCGAGATGTGTGGATTCTCTCCTAGGCCAACCAGAAAGCCCTCGGTTTTTTTCCACTCGCTCTTGACGACGCGAACTCTGAGTTCTGGAAGAGAGAGCGTCTCGCTAAGCGCGCGGGTAAATTCCTTCCATGGGAAGACGGGAGGAGCTCCCCAAAGAGGGATGAGCTTCGCCTCTTCGATCGCTTCTTCGATCCTTTTAATCCACAGAGTTGTTTCAGATCTCATATGCCAGTTCGATTATTATTTATTCGAGTCACGCTCTTTTTCATCTTTACCTACACCCTCTTTTCTATGAAAGAGGGGTTTTTCGGATGAGAGCGCAGTTTCTATGCGATTTACTTTAAAGTTGTACTTTCCACCTTGGAAGGCCGCCATAAGATCATCGATGTTTGCCTGAAAAAGAGCAACCCCTTGTGGGCTTCCGATCAGCTGAATGTTAAATGACTTCTGCGCTGTCGCATACTCTTTGATGATGATCTGAGCGCCGAAGAAGACAGAGTTCTGGTATTGAGGCGCATTGAGAGTAAGCGTTGTCTCTGAGATGCCTGCATTTGACATCACGGTCATTACACCGACCATCCTCTCAAACATATCGAGCACTTGGGGATGGAGATAGGCGTAAGAGGTGGGGGCTGTTGGTGTGAGAGGTTGAATATTGTCGGGTAGAGGAGCCTGAGCGCCGCTCTGAGCGCCCGTTGAAGCTGAGACCTCGTCGATCTTCTTCTCCTCCTTGCGCCCCTTTCCGCCTTCTGCTGGAGCTGCTGAAGAGACTCCGGTGCGTCCTGCTTGAGCCTCCTCCTCCATCTTTTGTCTCTGATCTTTTGTTATCCCTTGAAAAAAGGCGTCTTGTTCCGCGTCGCGGGCTGTGCTCTCTCCCTTCTGGAGCTGTTCAGCTTCCTTCTGGAGAACTTCTTCCTCTGTTTTCGCTTTCGATTCGACGCTCTTTTCGATCTCTTTATAACTCTTGATCTCTCTCTTTTTGGCCTCTGTGGCCTTCTCTGCTTGACGGGGAGCTTCTTTCGCTGGCTCTTGAGAGAGCTGAGCCTCTTTACTCCTATCTCCATATGTTTCTTGGATGGGCTCTTCAGGTGCTTCTTCGTAGGAAGAGGGAGGAAGGGGCGATGTCTCTATATTCGCTCTTGGCGCAGCGGCCGGAAGATTGCTTAAAAAAGAGTCGTCGTCTGTTGTTGAGGGAAGAGGAGCTGCAGCTGGAGAGGTAAGAGAGGGCCTCTGGGATTCAGGAGCCGCCTCGCTCGCTTGCGCTTTCAGTGCACCGCCCACCTTGCCTACGCCTTTTTCAGGAGTAAACGGCGATGGAGCTCCTTTTAAAGTGGCATCGGGCTGAGCTGAAACTACGCCTTCTGTGTCGGCTTCAGCTTCTGCTTCCGACTCATCCTTGCGCTTGCGACCCTTTTTCTGCTCCTCATCAACCTCGCCCACCTTGCGCGATTTCATGAGCTCTTGAAACTTCTGCGCGTCAGCAGCAGAGGCTTTATCTTTTCTTCCGGGCTCTTGTGGTGAGGGGCCTGATACTCTTGTCACGTCTGGCATGTCTATTTTTTCTTTTTAGAGTCTTGAGAACCCTTTCGGTTTCTCTCTTTTTTTCTTATCGTATGCATTGCAGAGCCCATCTCATCGCCTTCCAGCGACTCCTTATGCTCCATAGCTTTAAGCGTCTCTTTATCCCACTCTTTACGGTGAGAAGCTAGCTTTTCGATATCCTGCTGCCTTTTCACCATATCCTGGCGGGCAATTTCCACCTGCTTTTCCGCAGCTTCTACATTCTTCTTCTGCTCTTTTACTTTCTGCTCTTTCTGTTTAAGCTGCTCGTCGACGAGTTTCAGGTATCCACGCATCTGCACGATCTTGTCGCTCGTTGTCCCCGCATCCAGCACCTCTCTGAGCTGTGTGAGCTTGGCGTGCTTATGGTCTTTCACCTGATTGCGCTCTTCTTCCACTTTTGCCAGTTTCTCCTCTTCTTTGAGAAGAGCATTTTTCTTGTCGCGCAGAACTTTTTCTGCTTCTTCCAGCTTTTTCTGCTTAATAATAACTAGCTGTTCAAGGGGATATTGAGCTTCAGACACTCTATTTAGACTCTTGGTAAAAGCTTATCGGAATAGGGCTTTAAGCTGTTGAACGGTCTCTTCAAACGAAGAGATCTCGTCGACCTGCTGTTTCAAGAAGCGGTTGACCTTGTCGATGTATTTAATCGCAAAATCGGCTCCCTTGTCAGAACCAGGCTTATATTCACCAATTCGGATGAGCAGTTCGTTCTTTTTATAGTGAGCGAGCACTTCGCGCACCTTTCCAATGAACTGCTGATGCTCCTTGTCGGTGATATGCGTTAGGATACGACTAATAGAGCCTAGTACGTCGATCGCAGGGTAGTGGTATTGGCGAGCGAGATCGCTCGAAAGGATGATGTGACCGTCTAAGATCGAACGCGTCTCATCGGAAACAGGCTCATTGATATCATCGCCGGCAACGAGAACTGTATAGAAAGCGGTGATAGAGCCTTTTTCCGAGTTGCCCGAACGCTCGAGAAGCTTCGGAAGAGTTGCAAATACAGAGGGAGTAAAGCCCGCCCTCGCTGGGGGTTCGCCCGCTGCAAGGCCGATTTCGCGCAGAGCTCTTGCAAAACGAGTCACAGAGTCCATCATGAGGATGACGCTCTTGCCCTGATCGCGGAAGTACTCTGCAATTGCAGTACCGACGTAGGCGGCATTGAGTCTGAGTTGAGCGGGCTGATCGGATGTCGAGACCACGATGACAGAGCGCTTCATGCCCTCTTCACCAAGATCGTTCTCAAGGAATTCGCGGACCTCGCGGCCCCTCTCACCGATGAGCGCAATGACATTGACGTCTGCTTTTGCATTCCGGGCAATCATCCCGAGTAGGGTTGACTTACCCATGCCCGCGCCCGCAAAAATACCCATTCTCTGTCCTTTTCCGCAGGTCAAGATCCCGTCGATTGCGCGAACGCCAGTGGAGATAGGCTCGCTGATGACTTTGCGCTTTAGTGGATCTGGCGGAGTATTGAGAATCGAAAAAGTGTCTTTAAGGTTTAATGGGCCTTTCACATCCGCATCTAGCGGTTCTCCAAGTCCATTCAGTACGCGGCCGAGAACTTCGGGCCCGATTTTAATATGAAGAGGCATTCGCAAGGGGATGACTTCTGATGAGGGGCCGATGCCAGCCATATCTCCAAGAGGGGAGAGGAAGGCTTCGTCGCGTGTGAATCCCACAACCTCTGCAAAAAGAGGCTCTCGACCCGTGCGCTTGATGACGCACACCTCGCCCATAGCCACTTGAGGCACGACAGCTTTGATGAGCATGCCGACCACTTCGGTGATGCGGCCGTGCATAGAGGTGAGTTCAACCTCTTCTAGATCGGAGATCAGCCTGTCAAATTCTGGATTTGGGTCCATAGATTACACTAGAGCTGGACGTTTAGGAGCATCTTGACATCGTCCATCGCCTTACTCAGGACCACTGAGGAGTATTCCAAGCTCTGTTGAGCGAGGTTGAGTTGTACCTGGATGAGAAGGAAGTCGGCAGGCTTCATATTGTCGCCCTTCTCTTGCATCTGAGCAAGTCTCTGCTTAGCGCCATTTAAAAGACTCTGGCCATTGGTTACATAGCCGATAAAGCGCGACATTGGTCCCGTTCCGGCAGACATCTCCTCTTCTTCTTTCGGCTCAGCTCCCAGTCTTGTCGAAGCGGTGCGAATGTGCGTGTTGGCATCCTGCAGCTTGTTCTTTAGGAGATATTTGCTCGACTGCTTCAATCTCAAGTTGGAGTTTGATAGGTAGCTGTTCACATCGCCCAGTGTGGATTGAGCGTTCGACACTTGATTCGTAATCGTTGCAAGAGTCGGAGTGGCTGGCAGTTTAGTCTGACCAGCTGCGATATCAAATGGAGATGCAAGCGGAGTCTGTGTCGTGCCGCCAAGAGTAGAGCTCTTAGCCTCCTCCATATATGAAGAGAAGGGCTGCCCGGTCGTAGAGAGCTTCTGCTCCTCGCCGATTGGGGCTGTAGCATCTATCCGCTGCTTTCCAGGGACTTCATCCAACGGACCTTTTGCTGCCATGAGTCTACTTCAAACCTACTTTGCTTTTTTCTTCTCTTTTGCTTTTGGGGCGCTGCTCATAGGAGCTGGAGCTTTTTTTACAAAACGCTCGACGAAATCGATCGCAGTAGATGCTAGGCTCTTGATGCCAGGATCTTTCGACTGCTTCGCTGTCTCTTCGAGAATCTTCTCTCCTTTTGAGACATCGCTTGGTGTCAGTGCCATGCTCAAGCCGAGGAAGGCTTTCGCCATCTCGTTTGCAGGGTCTTTACGCAAAACTTCTTCGAACAGTTTGCACGCCTGTTTCAGCTCGAGCTTGCACAGGTGCATATAGCCCAATCCTACTTTAGGAAGAGTGCTCTCTGGGTTCAGGAGCTCTGAAGCGCGGAAGAGCTTCACTGCAGCATCCTCATCCGCTTGGTTAACGGCAATAAAGCCAGCCTCGACGAGGAGGATGAAATGGTCTTTGTATTTAGCTAGCTGCGGCATGTAATGCGTCCTCTTCTAAAAGTAAAGAATGAACAATTAAAAAACTTATCCTGTCTTCTGGTTTCGCACTGCGTTGTTGATCACAGTTTGAACCTGGCTCACTAAGTTGGAGATCGAGTCGCCGATCTGGGTTACCTGGCTCATCTGAAACTGGAGGAGCAGGAACTTACCTGGAGTGGCATTCGAAATAGAGCTCGCGACGTTTTTTACAGCGGAGACGACCTTACTCTGTAGTGCGATGTAGGCTTTAATCAGAGTTGAAAAAGAGATCGTTCCAGACCATGGATTATGAAGTGTAGGGCCGGGCATTATTTTTTATCCTGTTTTTTAGTTGCGATTCTATTTAATACGCGCTGTAGAGCTGCATAACCATGAAGAAGAATGCCGTAGTTATCGAATTCTTCTGAGCCAGCTCCTTGGCGCAGTTTTCCTTTAATTTCAAGGATGTTTCCTTCTACCATTTTAATGAGCTTGTGAACTTTGGCTGGATCGCTTTTTAAATCCTTTTCCAAGTCAAATTCAAAAGTCGCTTTTTCTTTTTTTTCTAAACCGTACATCTTGACAGCTCCTATGTGCTGTAGAGGATAGTTCCCCGTTATTGCAGATTGTAATTAATTCGAAATTTTAATCCATCTTTTTCGAGAAGGATCATGCTCGGTAGCACAGTTGTGATCATCATTCCATCGATGAGATCGCCCTTTCCGACGATTCTTCCATTGATTAGAACGAAGAGGTTCTGCGCATCTTTTTTGGAAGATCCAGTCACCTTATACTTGTCTGAGATGTCGATGCGAGAAGATTCGGAGGTCGATAGCACCACAAAGTTCTTCACTGTTCGCACGCCCATCAGCGCTTTAAAATGGTTAACCAGTTCTTCATAAGCCGTCTTGTTCTTCTCGTCGACTCTGCCAGTTAGAACCAGTTCGCCGTTGGAGAGCTGGAAGAGAACCGTTCCAAATCCTTTTTCCATCAGCATGCTCTGGATCTGCGTCGCAAGATTTCCTTCCACAACGATCTGATTGTCTAATCGATCTAGATAGGGGAAGTTGACGTTCATATAATCGGAGAGAGCCTGCGCCTGTTCGAGCGTTTCAAGATAACCGCGCATGACAAACTTTCCAGGAGAGGGCGAGTGGATCGAGATCCCCTGCCAGTCGGGATTGCTCATCAGCAGCGCATTCATGTTCTGCCAGACATACTCATCTACAACCACATTATCTTCGACTTCGCCGATGAAAGAGATCCCGCTTAGAGTATAGAGAAGCTCCTGCTTATCGACTGCAGTTAGGACGTGTCCCACTAGAAAGAGCTTGCCGTTCGACTGTGTGAATGAGAATTGAACGTCGGGGTAGTTCTTGAGCGCTTCTTGGATCTGCTCGCTCTCATGTTTTTCAGCAACAACGACCGGCTCAACTTTAAAAAGCGAGAAGGTTCCCATAAATAGGAAGAAGAGCAGGAAGATGCCGATTCCGCCTAGAACGAGGTGGCGTTTTTTAATCCTCATCTCTTTCCACTCGCGCACAGGGGCGAGGGTAGTGGTTGCGGTCTCCCGCTCCATCTCCTCTTCACCATGAGTCTCTTCGGCTCTTGCTGGATGTGTAATCGTGGCAGAGACGATCGTTTCGCGTGCCTCTTTCCGATCGATGAGAAGGAATGTGGTAGTGCCGAGGGCAACCAGGTCCTGAGAGGAGATCTGATGCTTTCCCGAAATTGGTTCGCCGTTAATCAAGACGCCATTTCGGCTGCCCATATCTTCGATAAAGACATTCTCTTGATCGTCAACAGTAAGGCGTGCGTGCTGTCTTGAGACGCTTAAGTCGTGGAAGATGATGTCGCAGAGGTTAGGGTCTTTTCCGATGAGGTAGATCGCCCCTTTGTTCATCGAGAACTCAGCCCCGGCATTCGGACCTGTGATCACCTTCATCAGCCAGCGCGCGTCGTAGGTGCTCTCAATTTCTGCGCTCGTTAGATCCTCTTCTTCAAGAGTAGGAGCTTCTTCGACAGGAGCCTCCTCTTCAAGAGCGGGCTCTTTGCTGGTAAAACGGAAAAAGGTGCTTCCAACTTGGATGATGTCTCCTTCTGAGAGGAGAACAGATTCAGTAATGATCTTGCCGTTCTGAGTGGCTGGATTGACAGAGCTTAAGTTTTCTAAGAGATACCCTTCAGAAGTCAGGTGGATGATCACGTGTCTTCTTGAGACGAGCGGATCCTCAAGAACTAGATCAGTTACGTCGGGATCGCGGCCGATGACCCACTCTTGTCCTTCTTCAAAACGAAGAATAATTCCCGTCAGCGGACCCTCTTCCGCAATCAGATATCCTGCCATATTGCCTTATATTATTGTCCGAATAAACTCTTTTCAGCTTCTTCGGCGTGTCGGATAAGCTCTTTGCGCCAGTAGTCTGTAAAGTTTGTAAAATCTTCGATTGTTTCTCTAAAAGCCTTATAATTCATGTCATACGGGATCGCCAAAGAGAGTGTCAAGAACTTCTCCGCGGGATCCAGACCGATCGCACTTCCGCCTGTTCCCTGTCCTAAAAGATTAGCCTTCATCAGCAGGATGAAGAGCTCTTCACGCTTCTGCTGAGGAAGAGCGCCGATCTTTGAAAAAAGAAAGATCTGCCCATCAACCTCTTTGAGAGTCACGCTCATCTCAGGACCGAACTGTAGCTGAAAGGCCTTTGCCTCATCCTTGGGTGGAACCGGAGGAAGTTCGAGATCTTCCATCAGACGAGTAAGATGCTGTTCAATCAGAGATGACATGTGACCCTCTTCCGAAATTAAAGCTGAAATCACAAAAAAATGCAAAAACAAAAAAGAAGAGAGGATCGGGCGCGGGCACGCACGCGGGCACGTTCACGAAAGAGGGAAAGGGGAAAAGAGAGGTCGAGAAGAGCCTTCTTTCTTTCGTGAACGTGCCCGTGCCCGCGTGCGTGCCCGATTCTTTCTTCTTTATCTCCTAATCTTATTCTTGCGTGGAAAAAGGGGCGTTGGAGTATACGATAATAATTATGGCAGAAGATCAGCTTCGTAGACTTGAAGATCTACTTACAGATATGTCGAAGCGGACTCCTCGGTTAGAGGAGGCCTTCAGAGAGGCGCTCTCGATCTTCAGCGAGCTCGTTCAAGAGCTGGCCATTGCGGGGGAGGAGAGGCGAAAGGAGCTCCTGGTTGAAGTGCAGGAGATGTCAGCCCTTTTAGGGCGAGAGATACCGGCTCTCTGCCAGGCGGCTGGGGCGTCGGAACCTGAAGTTATCTCTTACATGAAGAGCTCTCAGCAATTCTCCGAAGAGCACTGGCGTCTCCTGCAATCGACCCAAGAGGCCCTAAATGGCCTAGTTTCAGTTGCTTCTAAAGCTTTGAAAGATAGCGTGTTAGAAGAGCCTCCTGCAAAAGCTCCAGATTCTAGCCATCCTTCTGGGCATCCCCATAAGCATAAAGGGCCCAAAAAGTCCGATTGGATGAAAGGGTAACCCTCTGCATATCAGTCTCTTATAATTCATATTCTCGGATTTATCCCCATAACACCTTTATTAACAGTTCGTTAAGAAAATGTTAATGTTTTGTTTGAAATTTATTAATACTATGCTATAATAATAAGTGGGACAATATAACTTAATACTAACAACATAAAAAAGAGGAAGTATGGACGAAAGCAAAATGACAGATTTACTGAAGGGTCTTAAGACATCTCCCGAGGCTGTAGAGAAGCTTCAAGGGATTTTAAGAAGCTCGGCGGAGTCGTTAAAGCTCTTGAAAGAGATCCAGACCGCCTCTCCTGCAGATAGAGAGCTTGCAAGACAAGCCTTCACGAAGAAGCAGCAAGAGATCACGCAAGACTACGACAGACTCTTAGCTGATATGGGACTGACAAAAGAGATGCTGGAGCAGTACGCAGCCGATCCGAAGAACTTCTCTCCTGAGAGCTGGCAGTACCTAGAAGCTTTCAAATCGGAGATGGCAAGGGAGTCTGATGCAGCGCATGCTGAACTCAGAGGTGGTGGGAAGAAAGACAAGAAAGCGAAATTGGCGAATAAGTCTCAGTGGATGTCAGCTTAATTAGAATTAAAAGATTAATAAAAACATAAAAAAGGCAAAAAAACATGGCTACCCACATCGATCCAATGACCCTCTTGATCCAAGACCTTGAGAAGGCTAACGATTCAAAATACGACTCTAAAGACCAGAGTATGTACTACCTGATCGCAACGCTGATCATGAAAATCGAAGGTATCGGTAATCAGGTTTCTGGCATGGCGAACGAGTCGACCGCGTTTAGTACTGTGCTTTCTGATACTCAGAAAGTTGACGATGACGTGACTCGTATTCAGCAGTACGCAGCAGACCACCCGAATGAGAGCGCATCTGACGCGCTGATGGACCCTGCTTACCAAGCTGACGTTGCTGCATTTAAGAAAGACGTGATGCAGATGAACAAAGACGCTAAGAACTATAACTTTAACCCGAAGTACCGCGGTGATGGTATGGACGAGTCTAACGACTGCGTGAACATGATCTTGAATACGACTATTGACTGGAGACCAGATGGTAATAACCAGTCGATCGTCAGCATGATCGACAATAACCAGGACGGTAGCTTGGGCGCGGCCCTCTTTTACGCTGCTAAGCAGCCTACAGATAGCGGCACCTTCCACAGCTGGACAGACGGTTCAGGCGCGGCTGGTGCAGTGAGTTTATCGATCGTTGAGTCGGACTACGGTAACTTTACAAGTAACTTGAACCAGCAGCTTAACGTTGCCGGTGCCAACCTTCAGCAGGATAACCAGGTAGGTCAGAACTTCATCACAAGCATGAACTCGATGATCAACTTGATTGTTCAGCACTTGGCTCCAGGGGGATAATCTCCGCCTAGTTTCCTGAAGTGTAAGGTTAATAATAATATAAAATAGGAAGTTAAAGATGACAATCGATCCAAGTACAACAACAAATTACATGCAGGTGCTCATGGAAGCGCTCAGCGTATCGAATGATACGGCGACGGCTTCACAGAACTCTGCAAACGGCGACTTAAATACCGCCGACTTCATGCACCGCCTCTACCAGATGCTGGCCAAGTATAATGGTGATATGAAGGCGATCGAGTCCTTTTTGACGAGCTTTATCGCTTATCACCAGCAGGATGCACAGATGGCTCGCCTCTCAGGGGTAAGCTCTCTCTCTCTGCAAGCGGTTTCAAAGACGCTTGACCAGGTGAAGGCCGACCAGGCGAAGATAGATGATCTGCAGAAGAAGATCGATGATAGCCAGAACAAGCTGGTCGATCTTGCGAATCAAGCTGCAGAGATTGGAACTGAGATGGAGCCTGCAAACGTCGCTAAGTGGGTTGCAGAGCGTGCAGGTTGGACGTTTATTTACGGACCTTTAGGAGCTGTAGCCTGCTCTGCGGCAGCTGCTGCTAGGTATGCTTGTCTCGCCCAGGATCTTAAGAACGTAGCTGGTCAGATCGATTCTGTTAAGAATCAGCTCAGCTCTATGTCTACAGAGATGACAGGTCTTCAGAAAGATCAGACCGCTCTGATATCGGGCACAACAGGAAAGATCGATGCGAGAGCTACGACTCTTGCGGGTCAGGCGAACGCGACATTGGGCACAGCGAAGCAGATTTTGCAGCTGAGTCTCATGCTTGCAAACGTGATGGCGCCAAGCGGGTCTAACTAAGAATTTTAAATCATAAAAATAGGTAAAAAATGAGTAGTTCAATCTCTCCAACAGCCGCCTCTTCTAAAGTGGCTCCTGCGGCAAGCGATGATACAAATAGCCTCGCACAGAACGCCTTCCTGATCATCGTCAATATCATGTTAGGTGATATGGATGCTCAGCAAGCGAGCATTAACTTGGGAATGGATAAAGAGAAGCTCTTAAAGAGCGGTTTCGATAAGCAGAACGACGCCTTCTCAGCAGCAGAAGCGCAGCTAAATAGCTTGATCGCAAAGAGTGCTAAAATCGAGCCGACTGACCTGGTTGGCATCCAAGAAGCTCAACGCGAGATTCAGTCGCAGATGTCGATTGTTCAAGCTGAAGGATCAGCTGTTTCTCAGTCAAGAAGTACAATGGTTCAAGAGTATCAGACACGGATCAATCCCGCTCAGACGAATATCGAGCAGGACGCTCTGATGTTCGGTAGCGCTGCCGGCTCTTGGGCAAAGATCATGAAAACAAGATAATAAAAATAACAAAAGGTATTTCTATGACAAGTTCAACAAGAATGGGCGAAGCACTTAGTGCGAGCGAAGCAAAACAAGCGACAAGCTACGGCGGTAACGTCTGGCTGCTCATCATGGATGTGATGTCGCAAAGTAGAGATGTAACGAATGAAGGTATCGCTGTTAGTTATAACAAAGAGGGAGTGCTTAATGCTCAATACCAGCAGCACTTAGATGCTTGGAAGACCGATGCTGCAGCTCTTCCCGATGCGGGCAAGATGGGCGAAACAGGTGCGACAAGCAACATTAACGGTAAAGGTATTTCCGGTTTGATGATTGGTGGTGCTACGGGCGGTCTTCTGGCTGTCGCTGCGACGATGATGGTTATGGGAGCTGCGACAGTGCCTGTTGCAGGTCTCGGAGCGATCTTCTTTGCCGTAGCAGCGATCATTATCGGTTGCGTCTACGCACTATGGGAGCACGGTAATGGCCAAAGCGCGATTTTCGGCAAGGTGATGGATGAGGTTCCTGCCTCTGTTCAGTATGACCAGGGTAAAGCGGGAGAAGCGAGCAGTAAGGTTCAGCAGGATCAGACCACTGTTCAGCAGGACCAGAACAACATGATGAAGATCAATAACCAGTACATTGGACCTGCCAACGACCAGAAGACGCAGACATCGAACATGATCAACAACGCGCTTCAGTGGTACAAGAACATGGTCTGGTCTCAGGGTGCAGCTTAATAACTTAGGAGCAAACAAGATGAAAATAGATACAAATACAAGTGCCGCTCCAGTCGCGCCATCAGAGAGCCCAAATAACCAGGGCTCAATTTGGGCGATCTGCGAGCTGCTCACACTCCTGAGTACTGCGATGAAGGAGAACGTCCTCTCTCAAGGGAAGGCTGCAACAGATATGTCGAATGCGGTGCACCAGACATCTGACCTGATGGCAACCTACAATAAGACTGTGGGCGTAATTGCCAGCCAGATCCAGGATCTGACAGACAAGATGAGTGCATTGAGGCCTTGGATGACTGCCCTTATGGTAATCGGTATTGTTTTAGGGGGAGCCGGAGCGCTCGCTACAGGGACAGCTGTCGGAGCTGGAGTTGTTGGCTCGCTAGGTTCTGCTGCAGCGGTTGCTGGGGGATCGGTAGGGGTTGTTGAAGGTTCTTATAGCTTACAAGTAGGACAGCTTTCTGAAGAGCTCGCTCATCAGAACGGAGTTCTTGCAGGCCTAAACGGAGCTCAACAGAACTACCAGTCGTTTAACAAGAACATGAGTGATCAGATTAGCGGAACGTTTACTAATTTGAACGACCTGACGAAGGGAGTTACCTCTGGAATAAAGGGAATTTATGACGGTGTTTCGAGAGCTGGAAGCGATATGCTCAGAGGCGTTTTAAGCTAACAAATTAATAATTAAAAAAAGGAAGTAAGAGTATGTCAAGCAGCAATATGATGTTACAGGGGAAGATCATCTCGATGGCGGGTCAGCTGATGACCAACCTCAACAACGGTATGATTGAAGCCAACCAGGTTGTTAGAGATTGCATTAAAGCCAAAATGACGATCACCCAGTCTCTCGTAAACTCTACGATTGCATCGGGCCTCGCACAAGCATCTGGCCAGACTGTTTCTGGCGTATGCGGAATGGCTGGCGGTATCGTGGGAATCGGGGGCGGTCTCGTGGGCATGTATGCCAGCGGAAGACAGGCAGCCGAACTTGCCACTGTCAACGACCGACCACAAGCACTTGCTGCTCGTGTGGAAGAAGCTCCAGAAGCTGCGGTTGAAATGGGTCAACTTCGTCCTCAAGCTCCTATGCCAGCTCAAGGCGAAGCGGGCGCTGCGGCCCCTGGTGCAAGAAACCAGAACGTTCAAGCTCGTGTGGAAAAAGATGTGGATGCTGCTCCTGCTAGGGATAATCCAAGACCTCTCACTGAAGAGCAGAAGACTCAGCGAAGAGCTGAAATCGAAAAGAGATGGGCTGGTCAGCTCAGCCTCGCGAAGATGTGCGAACAGGCTATTCCTGGACTTATTCAGGGTGGTGGAGCGCTCGGACAAGCTCCCTACACTGCGATTGCAGCTGCTCAGCAGGCCAACGGCCAGAAAGCACAGGCGATCTCGGAGAACAGCAGCACGATGATGGGAAGCGCAGAGAGCGCGGCTCAGAACATGCAAGGGTTCTTCAGCCAGGCTTCTGGAATGCCGAAAGACTCCCTCCAGTGGGCAGTTATCCTCTCTCAGGGTGGTTAAGGTTAAATCCCAACTCGTTGAGGATAAAGGAGAATCGAAAGATTCTCCTTTTTGTTTTATTAAAATAATTATTCGCTAATAATTGACTAATTATCTTAATTATGTTAAAATTAATTTACAATAATTAATAGGAGTTTTATGTCATCAGCAGCTTCGAGTGTAAGAGGGTTGGGCAGTTCATCTAGTAGTGAAACGGATGCTGTGGTGATTGATTTACAAACAGGTACAAGAGGCGCAGGAGCGGCTTCCGGAAGAGATAGCCTTAGATTGAATCGCACGGATGGGTCTGGATACTTCATCGCCCACGGAAAGCGATTCAAAGTCACCTTCTTCATGAACAACTTAGATCTTCCGTTTAACAGCGCTGAGCTTCAAGGGCTGATTGCAGGCATCAAAAAGACTGTCGAAGCAACGGGTGCTGACGAGGTCGCAAGATCCTCAGCTTTTCAATTTAACTTCTTTCGCACGCTAAAAGAAAATGAAGATGCTCCTAGCCCATTCGAATTCAAAGGAATAACCAGAAAGCTTCAAAATGAGGCCATCTATAACGATATGGTTATTGGTAATGGCTCTGCACTTCACAATGAGGTCATTCAGTTAAATTCGACGATGACGAAGACGCATAATGCTTACCTTGCGCGTCATGCTGCTCCAGCCCTACCGGCATTAGCTCCTCCTACTAATACTCAACGGACAGCTGCTCAGGCAGCATCCAGAGCTCGCAGGGAGCGATTGGAACAGCGAAGTCTTGCAAGGCGAAGACCTGTGGGAAGTAGCGTAGACAGCAAGAGAAATACGAGAACAGATGCATCGGCGCGAAGCGACGGCAGCCAGCCTACTACCCCGCGCAGACAGCAGGTAGATGTGCCACAAGCCTTCTCTCACGAGTCTGGAATGGGCGCTGGTTTAGATGCTTACACTTACACACCTTCTGCAGCTTCTTTTAGCCAGGGCTAAGCCGAGGTCGCGCGTTTGATGATCGGAGCAGCACGCTCTGTGATGCACGACTTCTCAATGAGGATCTCTTTGATCGAAGGATCTGAGGGAACCTCAAACATCAGTTCCAACAATAGACCTTCTACGATCATGCGCAGGGCGCGAGCGCCTGTGCCCGTCTCTTTTGCCTTTTCAGCCATTGCGCGCAGAGCCTCTTCTGTGAAGCGGAGTTCTGCACCCTCTTCGCGGAAGAGCTGCTGATACTGGCGTACAATCGCATTCTTGGGCTTTGTTAGAATATCGACCAGATCCTCAATTGTCAGCTCGTTGCAGTTTGCAATGCTGTTAAAACGCCCCACAAACTCGGGGATCATTCCAAATTGAACCAGATCCTCAGGCTCTACCTTCGAGAGGAGGTAGTTGGTCTCGCTCGCATCAAAGGTGCGGGTCTCGGCAGCATCGAAGCCGATGGTCGTCTTCCCGAGGCGTTTTGCGATGATTTTATCCAGGTGGACGAAGGCCCCTCCCACGATGAAGAGGATATTCTGAGTGTTGACCTTAATATACTCCTGGTTTGGGTGCTTGCGGCCTCCTTTTGGGGGGACGTTTGCAACGGTGCCCTCTACAATCTTCAGAAGGGCTTGTTGCACCCCTTCTCCAGAGACGTCGCGTGTGATCGAGACGTTAGAGGTCGTTTTGCGGATCTTATCGATCTCGTCAATATAGATGATGCCTGTTTCGGCTCTTGCGATGTCATAGTCGGCAGCCTGGACGAGGCGCAGGATGATGTTCTCGACATCCTCTCCCACGTAGCCCGCTTCGGTAAGCGTTGTCGCATCTGCAATGGCAAAAGGAACGTCTAGGAGATTTGCGAGAGTTCTAGCAGTCAGCGTCTTTCCAGAACCGGTAGGGCCCAGTAGAAGCACGTTGGATTTGACATACTCGACATCCTTCTCTTTTCCGATCGAACGGAGGCGCTTGTAGTGGTTATATACAGCAACAGAGATCGCTTTTTTGGCGCTCACCTGGCCAATCACATACTCATCGAGCGCCTCTTTAATCTCTTTCGGCTTTAGGATTTTTAGCTCATGATGAACCGGCTTCTTCTCGACGATCTCCATGCAGAGTCTAACGCACTTGTCGCAGATGAAGGTATCTGGTCCTGAAATGAGCTTTTCAACAGCCTCTTCTGTACGCCCGCAAAATGAGCAGGTGGGCGTCTCCTTGTCCTTTTTTTGCATCTATTTATCTCGAGTATTATGATGTTTTAACTTCTGTCGCACGCGGAGGCTGAACCGCGATCTTATCGATGATTCCATACTTTACTGCGGCATCTGGGCTCATGAAGAAGTCTCTTTCGGAGTCTTCAAGCACTTTGGCGATTGGCTGGCCTGTAAGCTCTGAGATAATTTTAGCGCACATCTGCTTCAGCTCTAAAATTTCACGCGCTTGGAGGTGTATATCTGCAGAGGTGCCTGTAACTCCGCCTGAAGGCTGGTGAATCATGATACGGCTATTTGGAAGAGCGTAGCGCTTTCCCTTTGTTCCTGCAGCCATGAGCAGCGCCGCCATTGAGGCCGCTTGTCCGAGGCAGTAGGTGTTGATCTCATACCCCATGAAGCGCATCGTGTCGTAGATCGCCAGGCCAGCATTGATGATTCCGCCGGGGGAGTTGATGTAGATGTTGACATCCTTCTTGGGATCTTCAGCGCGCAGGAAGAGCAGCTGAGCAATAACAGTATTGGCAACCTGATCGTTGATCTCTGTTCCGATGAAAACAATTCGATCTTTCAGAAGGCGAGAGAAGATATCCATCGCGCGTTCGCCACGGCCGGTATCCTCAATGACATAGGGGATCGTATACATATCCGCTCCGGGGCCTCCCTGCGACCCTCTTGCGCTGCATCTCGCTTTGCCAAATCGCGTCCTCGGAGAAGGGGTGTACAGAGTACTACCCCGTTGACGCGCTCGCCGCGCTCTCCTGCGGGTGCAATTTTGCTGTGCGATATGCATCGAAGGGCTGCTCCAGGCGGCTCATCCCACGCTTGCCAGCGCGGGTCCCTTTCGCGTCCAGTCGCAGTTGCAGATAAAAAGACAGAGAACCTTTCTCTTTGAAGAAGGCCCGAAAAGAAAATGAACATCGGTGGACGAAGTGGACAGGCGGGCAAGAGAGGGGGAGGATTCTTTCTTCAGCGCGTGTCCATTTTCGTCCGTTTCCGGTCCGTTCTCTTCCGGGCGGGCGCTCTCTTTTCTACGAGCGCTTAAACGGAAGCAGCGGCGATGGTTGCTTGGGAGATTAGGTAGTCTTCTGCCTTCTCCAGGACGAGGCGAGAGTAGGTCTCGGCTTGTCTGACCTCTGAGTGGTCGTGAGCATGGTAGTTGGGCTGAGGGATCATCAGCGCCTCTAGCATGTTCGTCGGAGCTTTAGGCATGTCATCTGCGGTGATGGTAAGCTTCGCATCTGCGATGATCTTACGGCAGAGGTAGAAGAGGCGAACGGCCTTTTCAGACTGTGTGTAGATCGATTCGACCATCTTTCTGCGGTCGTCTTCTTTCATCGCTTCCCACTCTTTTTTGAAGTGCGCATCTTCTGCGAGCTGCTTCATGCGGAACTGGGTCTCTTTTTCGATGAGAGTATTCGGGAGTTCGAAGGGGAACTGGTTTAAGAGAGCCTCGTTGAGCTGCTCGCGCAGTTTTTCCTGGACGTGAGCATCGGCTTGTTTATTAAGGTGCTTGAGAAGAGAGGCGCGAAGATCTTCTAGGTTGGCAACGCCGAGCTTAACGGCGAAGGCGTCATCAACAGGAGGAGGAAGTGCTTCTTCGATTGTTTTGAGGACGAGTCGTACCTTCTTTGGTTTAAGCGCAGCTTTATCTTCTGCTTTTGCATCTTCATCTGGAACGCTTACGCCCTCTTTCTGGTCGCCGACGTTCATGCCGATGACGAGCTTACGCATCCACTCTGCCATCGACTTCTTTGTGGCTTCAAAGCGGGTATTTGAGAAGAGGCGTACTGGTGGCTCTTCGTCGATAACATCGACATCGAGGAGAACGTAGTCTCCCTCTTTCACTGGGCGGTCTTTAATCTCTTTCCACTCGGCAAAGAAGAGCTGTACCTGACGGATCGTCTCTTCGACCTTCTCATCGTTTACTTCAGGGCGCGGAACTTCTTTGAGTTGGATCTCTTTAGGATTAATTGTGGGAAGTTTTGGCTGAGTATCGAAAGTGAGGAAGAGTTTTGCGCCATCCATAGAATGGCTCTGCATCTTAAAGGTGATCTTTGTGTCTTTGCTGAGAAGAGGAACTTTGCAGAGGCTGATGCTCTCGCGGAAAGCGACGTCTGCGATCATCTCCTGCCATGCTTTGTCTAGATCTTGAGGGTATTTTTTGATGACTACTTCATCTGGAGCTTTTCCTTTGCGGAAGCCTGGAACGGAGATCTCTTTTGAGAGACTGCGAATCGCCTTTTTATGCGCTGTATGTACTAAGGAGGGCTTTACCTCTACTTCTAGCTCTACGCGGCACTTCGGTTTGTGGTGGACGACAACGCGCACAGAATCATTCGAGAAGTCGTGCGTTTCAGACTGATTTTCCATGGAAACTCCTCAAGAAGGTCATAGCGGGTGATGAGGTTCGAACTCACGACCCTCACGTTGGCAACGTGATGCTCTACCACTGAGCTACACCCGCATCAAATCAAAAAGAAATACATTAATCGGCCCCGTTATTTTTTTCACTATTTTTCGCTAGCTCACCGAAAAACAGTTTAGCTTCATAGAGCAGTGCAAAGTGTAGATTCTTTTTTTTGTTGCGGGACTTAAAGAAAAAATGTACAAGCATGGAAAAACTAAGACCCTATCCGCAAATAATAAGTTTTTGAGTTTGCAGATAGGTTCAGAAAAAACTCAACGGATTATGCTGAACTTTCGCAAGTTAAAACAAGATTTCTCATCGAACATCGTCAAAGAGGGGAAAGAGCTCTTTGAAAAGAAAAAAGTTGTCTCTGCAAAGCTGCTCCATCTCGATGGCCGCTCGATGCGCATCGTGGGCCGGATCTCCGGACAGTTTGAGAACAGTTACGAGAGCGAGATCGAGATTAACCGCGAAGAGTGCGAGCTGATCGATTCAGATTGCGACTGTCCTTATAACTACGACTGCCACCACTTAGCGGCGCTTCTCTTCTATCTCGAAGAGCATCTGGATCGCATTCTAGTTAGCTACTCAAAAGAGACCGATTTAAAACAGCTTTCTGAAGAAGAGGATTTCGACAAGGAAGAGAAGGAGAACATCCTTCAGAAGGTGAAAGAGGCGGAGACAAAAGAGGTTCAGAGGCAGGAGGAGCAGTTCCAGAAGCAGATGCTTCAAGAGTATATCACCTCTTCAGAGCTTCTCGCGATCTCTCCCTTCTTTAGAGCGCCTGAAAAGCATGAGATCGACCGCGCCGAATTCTCGCTCGTATTTACTCCGCTTACTCAAGGGGATAAGGATGGGAAGAATCTGGTGGAGATACAGATTGCGCTCCGCTTGCCCTCCCGTTCGAAGCCTCTGCACATCCCCAACATCAAGCAGTTTCTTGAGAAGATGCGCTACGGAGAGCAGCTCTTCATTGGAAGTAAGCGCTTCCGCTTCTCAAAAGACTCCTTCGACGCCTCGCAGCAAGAGATTGTAGGCATGATCATGGACCATGCGCGCTTTCCAGATGCGATAGGTTCAGAGAGAGCTCAGAGAGCCGCGAGCATCGATGGCGAGGTGTTTGGCCTCATCCTCGCTAAAGCCCACGAGATCGCCTCCGAGGCGGCTGTAAATCTTGGATTTTCTCCTCAAGATGAGGAGCTCCCCACTCTTAACGGGTTATATGAGAGCAGTCTAGAGTCTCCGCTGCGCTTCTCGCTGCAGCCGGCGCAATTTCGCTTCGCCCTTGAATATATTCCTCCTCCGACTTCAAAAATTCTTCTGAATCCCACTCTTGTGGTCAGTGGAAATGTCGTCCAGATTGAAGATGCGAAGTTTTTTGAATGTGCCAAGCCTGGCATGCTCTATCAGAACGCCTACTACCGCTTCCCTGCACAGATTACTCGTCTTCACCTGCGCAATCTGCACCCGATTCGCGAGATGACGGTTCCTCAGCCTCTTTTTGGAACATTTGTTGAGAATGCTCTTCCCGAGCTCAGCCGATTTACAGAAGTGGCAAACCAGCGTGTGATCGAAGACTTTGTTACTCTTCCCTACGTAGGGCAGGTGCGTGCGAGCTGCGACCTCTCGTTTTTAAATGGTGAGCTCGATGCTGTGCTCCACTTCCACTACGACCACCATAAGATTCCTGCAGCTCCAACTCAGCTCACTTATAATGACGTCACATCTTTCGTTACAGAAGAGGGGGTTCTTGCGCGCAATCTAGTTGAAGAGCGCAAGATCATCGAAGATCTCTTTTCAGATTTCATTTTTAATCCAGAGATGGGCGCTTACGTCACTAAGTCCGACAAGAAGATCGTTGAATTTATGACCGATCTGATTCCTCGCAATCAGGAGCGCGTCACATTCAACTGCCCGCAGAATCTCTTAGACCAGTTCATCTACGATCAGACAGAGTTCACGCTGAAGCTCGCTCCTTCCCACCGAATCGATATCTACGAGATCGATCTGAAGGTAAATGGGGCTTTAAAAGGCGTTAAGCTGGATCAGCTCTGGGAGTGCATCGCCTCCAAGAAGGCGTTTATCGAGTTGGACTCTCCCAAGATGAAACAGGGCAAGAAGAGCTCCGATAGTGGAAAGATGTCCAAGATTCTCGTCCTCGATCTGGATAGAATCAGCGGCGTTGTTCAGGTTTTTGACGAGCTGGGAATCAATGTATTAGAAGATCACAAGATGGAGAGGCCGCTCTGGAGTCTTGCCAATATCGATGCAGACTCATTTAAAGGGCTTCCTGTCGAAGTTGAGATCTCGGACAAGCTGCTTGAAATCCGCAAGCAGATGCTAGGGGAGAAGCAGTTTACTTTCAGCGCTGTTCCGAAAGAGGTGAAAGCTACTCTGCGCTCCTACCAAGCAGATGGGGTTAAGTGGCTTGAGCGCCTCCGCCTCATGTATCTTAACGGGATTCTCGCCGATGATATGGGTCTTGGAAAGACGTTGCAGGCGATCGTTGCAATTACGCAGCTTCGAAGCAAACAGAAGAAGGTCTGCCTCATCGTCTGCCCAACCTCCCTTCTGCATAACTGGCGCGAAGAGTTTAATAAGTTTAATGCGGGCATAAAAGCGCAGGTTGTAGATGGCATTCCCTCTCAACGCAAGCGCCTTATCGATACGATTGAGAAGTATGATGTGGTAATCACCTCATACACGCTGCTGCAGAAAGACATTGAGAGCTATAAGACGGTTCAATTCTCCTACGTGATCCTCGATGAGGCTCAGCATATTAAGAATCGCGGCACACGCAATGCTAAATCGGTCAAGATGGTGCAGGCAGACCACCGCCTGATTCTCTCCGGTACACCTATCGAGAATTCGCTGGACGAGCTCTGGAGTCTATTCGACTTCCTCATGCCCGGATTCTTAAGCGGTTACGAGCGCTTTGTAGAGAAGTATGTGCGCGTTTCGGGTCCAGAACTTACCAAGAACCTCGAATATCTACGCAAAAAGGTGGCTCCATTCATCTTGCGCCGCATGAAGAGCGATGTGCTTGATGATCTTCCTCCTGTCTCCGAGAACGTCTACCATTGCAAACTCAGCGACGTTCAGCAAGATCTCTACCGCTCTTACGCAGCTTCTGCCCGCGACGAGCTTACCAAGCTGGTTCAAAGAGATGGTTTCGACCGCGTTCAGATCCACGTCCTCGCTACTCTCACACGCCTTAAACAGATCTGCTGTCACCCAGCGATCTTTGCAAAAGAGAAGGCGGAGATTGGGGACTCGTCCAAGTATGACATGCTTGTCGACCTCCTTCAAACGCTGATCGAAGGAAAGCATAAAACGGTGATCTTTAGTCAGTATACCCGCATGCTCCAGATTATGAGGGACGACTTCGAACAGAAGGGGATCCGTTTCGCTTATCTGGATGGCTCTACCAAGAATCGCTTGGAAGTAGTTAAAAAATTTAATGAAGACGCCTCCATCCCTGTCTTCCTGGTCTCGCTAAAAGCTGGCGGCACGGGATTGAACCTCGTTGGCGCCGACACGGTCATCCACTATGATATGTGGTGGAACCCTGCCGTCGAGAACCAGGCGACCGACCGCGTCCACCGAATCGGTCAGAAGAATTCAGTCTCAGCCTATAAGCTCATTACGCTCGGGACGATCGAAGAGAAGATCGCCGAGATGCAGAAGAGGAAAAAAGGATTAGTCAAGAAAGTGGTGAGCTGCGATGATGAGGCTATATCTAAGCTTACTTGGGAAGATGTATTAGAACTTCTAAAAACATAACTCATGAATAATTCCAATCAACAAGACATTAAAAGTGTCATTCTTAAAGCAGGTCAGAATCTATTTGAAAAGTATGGGCGTTTTGCCGGTCTTTTCTCCAGCGATATCGGTATCGACTTAGGCACTGCAAATACTCTCGTTTACGTCCGCGGAAAAGGCATCGTTCTCGCTGAGCCCTCCGTTGTCGCCGTAGACTCCACTACTAATGAGGTCTTAGCCGTCGGCCATAAAGCGAAGGCGATGCTTGGAAAAACACCGAGAAAGATCCATGCTGTCCGCCCCATGAAAGATGGGGTCATCGCAGATTTTGAAATCGCAGAGGGGATGCTTAAAGCCCTTATTAAAAGAGTCACTCCTGCGCGCAGCCTCTTCCGCCCTAAAATCCTCATCGCAGTTCCTTCAGGCATTACAGGTGTAGAGAAGAGAGCCGTAGAAGACTCGGCCCTGAGAGCTGGCGCTCAAGAGGTCATTCTGATTGAAGAGCCGATGGCTGCTGCAATCGGAGTCGACATGCCTGTCCATGAGCCATGTGCAAACATGATCATCGACGTGGGCGGCGGTACAACTGAAATTGCGATCATCTCTCTCGGTGGCATCGTAGAGTCCAGATCTCTCCGCATAGCGGGTGATGAGTTTGACGAGTGCATCGTCAACTACATGCGCCGTACCTATAATCTCATGATCGGCCCAAGAACTGCCGAAGAGATTAAGATGACGATCGGCTCGGCCTACCCTCTGGGAGAC
The DNA here is from genome assembly GCA_016185065.1 of Chlamydiales bacterium. NCBI lineage: Bacteria > Pseudomonadati > Chlamydiota > Chlamydiia > Chlamydiales > Chlamydiales bacterium. The sequence goes on along the minus strand of JACPOL010000006.1, from coordinate 20,496 downwards.
CATGAGCTCGAGATGGAGGTGCGCGGTCGCGACCAGGTCGCCGGCCTGCCCCTCACAAAAAGAATTAACTCGGTCGAGATACGCGAGTGTCTTGCTGAGCCTATCCAGCAGATCATCGAGAGCGTCAAGCTCACTTTAGAGAAGTGCCCTCCTGAACTTGCAGCAGACCTCGTTGAGAGGGGAATGGTGCTTGCGGGTGGCGGCGCGCTAATCAAAGGTCTTGATAAAGCTCTAATCAAAGAGACGGGACTTCCTGTCATCGTGGCACAGAGCCCACTTCTTGCCGTCTGCCTGGGAACGGGCAAAGCTCTCGAATACTTATACAAGTTCAAGAAGCGCAAGCAGAGTCTCTAAATGAGCGCAGATCTTCGACGGTGGACTACCAATCAGGGTCTGATCCGCTGGGTTGAAGAGGCCATCGCGCTCTGTACACCCGAAAGCGTGCACCTTTGCAACGGCTCGAAAGAGGAGTATGACGCTCTCTGTAAAGAGCTTGTGAATAAGGGAACCTTCATCCCTCTTAATCCCAAAAAACGTCCAGGTAGTTTTCTCTGCCGCTCGCACCCCGATGATGTCGCGCGCGTAGAAGAGTGCACATTCATCTGCAGCAAGACAAAAGAGCAGGCGGGCCCGACCAATAACTGGCGGGATCCCGAAGAGATGCGCGCCACCTTAAAAGAGCTATTTAAAGGGTGCATGCGCGGAAGAAAGATGTATGTCATCCCCTTCTGCATGGGCCCCTGCGGCTCTTTAATATCACATATTGGCGTGCAGATCACAGACTCTCCTTACGCTGTCGTCAACATGCACATCATGACGCGCGTGGGCAGCCCGGTGCTAAAAGCCTTAAAAAATGATTTTTTTGTCCCCTGCATGCACTCTGTTGGCGCACCACTCTCTCCAGGAGAGAAGGACTCCACCTGGCCTTGTGCGCCCGACAAGCGTCACATCGTTCACTTCCCAGAAGAGAGAAGCATCTGGTCGTTCGGCAGTGGTTATGGAGGAAACGCCCTTCTTGGAAAGAAGTGTTTTGCCCTTAGAATCGCCTCAGTCATGGCTCGAGAAGAGCAGTGGCTAGCAGAGCATATGCTCATCCTGTCCGTTACCAATCCTCAGGGAGAGAAGCGCTACATTGCAGCGGCTTTTCCTTCAGCTTGCGGCAAGACAAACCTTGCGATGCTCAGTTCGACGTTAAACGGCTGGAAGATCGAGTGTGTCGGTGATGACATCGCCTGGATGAAGATAGGCCCTGATGGCAAGCTCTATGCGATCAATCCCGAAGCTGGCCTTTTTGGAGTTGCGCCCGGCACCTCCTACCAGTCGAATCCCAATGCGATGCGCGCGATTGAGAAGAACACTATTTTTACGAATGTTGCGCTCACGCCCGATGGAGATGTCTGGTGGGAGGGGATGACCCCAGAACCCCCTGAGAAGCTCATCAGCTGGACAGGGGAGAGCTGGACTCCGGCTTCTCAGACGAAGGCTGCTCATCCCAATTCGCGCTTCACTGCGCCTATTAGTCAATGTCCGGTTCTAGATTCAAAATGGAATGATCCCAAAGGAGTTCCCATCTCTGCTATCATCTTCGGAGGGAGAAGAAGCTCTACACTGCCTCTTGTCTTTGAAGCTTTAAGCTGGCAGCACGGCACCTTCCTTGGGGCCACCCTCTCTTCCGAAACAACTGCTGCAGCAAAGGGCGAAGTTGGCAAGCTCAGACACGACCCCTTCGCGATGCTCCCTTTTTGCGGTTACAATATGGGCGACTATTTTCAGCACTGGCTAGATATGGGAAAACTCATAGCAGCCGACAAGCTGCCGCGCATCTACTACGTGAACTGGTTTAGAAAGTCTTCAGATGGAAAATTTCTCTGGCCCGGCTTTGGCGAAAACGTCCGCATCTTAAAATGGATCTTTGAAAGAACTTCAGGAAGAGATTCTGCTCTTTCGACTCCTCTTGGCTGGATTCCGAAAGAGGGTGCTCTCGATCTTATCGATCTTCCCCTTCCCAAGGAGAACCTGAAGCAGCTCTTCGCAATCGATCAAACAGAGTGGCTGAAAGAGATCGAAGGGATCAAAAGCTACTTCTCCATCTTCGGCAGCCACCTGCCTCCTCTCCTCTCCCAAGAGCTCGATGCCCTCCGCACCCGCATTAACACTGCAAAAGATTAGAAGAGTTTACACAGAGATCACAGAGACTTGAGAGAAAGAGGAGAAGATCATCTTTTCTGCTCACCGCAGAAAAGATGGATGCTCTGCCGCTTCGCGGCAATTTTTCTCTTCTCTTCCCTCTCTGTGTCTCTGTGATCTCTGTGTAAAACTCCCTCTTTTTCTTTTCTTCTTAACGGGAGATGATCTCGTTTGGGCGGAAGAAGAAGGCGATTTCGGTCTTCGCATTCTCTAGGCTGTCAGAGCCGTGTACCGCGTTCTTGTCGATCGTCTTTGCAAAGTCAGCGCGGATCGTTCCTGGCGCAGCTTCTTTCGGATTTGTCGCTCCCATCAGATTGCGATTCTTCATCACAGCATCTTGTCCTTCGAGAACCATGATGAGGCAAGGGCCTGAGATCATGAAGTTAATCAGTTCTTGGAAGAAGGGGCGGTGAGCGTGTACAGCGTAGAAGCCTTTTGCTTGCTCGGGGCTGAGGTGGAGCATCTTTGCTCCTACAATCTTTAGCCCAGATTTTTCAAAGCGGGCGATGATCTCGCCGATGTGATTGCCGGCAACGCCGTCGGGTTTAATGATAGAAAGGGTCTGTTCGAGGGCCATCTTTATTCTCCTAAATAGACGTAATTGTGTAACGGCCTTGTATTATAAGAAGTGGCTAAATTATTCTCATGCACAATATGAGCTACGGCAACTATCCAGACCTTTCTCGAGTGGAGCGCATCCTCGTTGTGAAGCTCCGCCACCATGGAGATGTCCTCCTTACATCGCCTGTTTTTTCTCTCTTAAAAAAAAGATTTCCAGACGCTCAGATCGACGCTCTCATCTACAAAGAGACGCTTCCGATGCTCGAGGGGCATCCTGCAATTGAAAATTTTGTCACCTATGACCAGAAGATCAAGAAGCGCTCCCTTTTTGTAAGGCTCTGGAAAGAAGCGCAGCTGCTTCTCGGCATCCGAAAGAAGAGATACGATCTCGTCCTCAACTTAACGGAAGGGGATCGGGGAGCGATCGTCGCTCTCCTGTCCGGAGCCAAGTGCCGCGCAGGATTCGACCCCGGCAAGAGCGGCTTTATCGGAAAGAAGAGGATCTACACCCACATCGCCAAGGCTCCGCGCACACCGAGGCACACTGTTGAAAAGCAGCTGGATCTACTTCGAAGAGTGGGGATCTTTCCTGAAGTTAACGAGAAGGAGCTCTTCTTTCACGTTCCGGATAGCGCGCGAAAAAAGATCGAAGCCCATCTTAAAGAGGCTGGACTTGAAGAGGGGGGATTCTTCCTCATACATCCTGTTTCCCGCTGGCGCTTCAAGTGTCCCCCGCCCGCATTTACGGCAGAGCTTATTCGCAGGCTCGGCGGCAGAGTCGTCCTCTCCTCCGGGCCAGATGCGGAGGAGCGCGCCTTTATTCAGGAGATCGTCAAGGATCTGCCCGATGGCTCATTTCTGGACCTTGGGGGGAAGATGACATTGAAGGAGCTCGGTGCGTTGATTGAACTGAGTAGATGCCTGATCTGCGTCGACTCAGTGCCTCTGCACATCGCCTCGGCGCTCAAAACGCCCGTTGTTGCGCTCTTTGGTCCCTCATCGGAGATCAACTGGGGGCCTTGGCAGAACCCCCGCGCAAAAGTCGTTGCTCAGCCCTTTTCTTGCCGCCCCTGCTTCATGGATGGGTGCGGGGGAAGCAAGAGGAGCGAGTGCCTCTACACCCTCTCAACTAGCCAAGTTACACAAGCTGTCGAAGAGCTAGGGATACCCGTTCTCAATCTCGTGCAGAAAAATTAAGTTTGCGGAAAGAGGATCCGGTACTGACGAGACCCTACCTTTTCCCACTCACTGATTCTCTTTGCTTCAACAAGCATGGAGAGGATCATCTCTAGCCAGTTATTATTGCCGTCAAAGACAACAGACCCCGAGATTCTTGTCGTGATATTTTCGAGAACGGTGAAGGTATAGGGGTGCCATCTCTGATTTTGGCTTAATGGCTCGCTTACTCCTGGCGGCACAGATATAGTATTGAGAGTGTACTTTCGCTTTTCAGCGCTGACTTCCCCTGCGGTCCTTAGCTCTGGGAAGGTCTTCCTTTTATTTGCAGCTCTTCCTTTCAACAGCTCTTCATCAACAAAGTCGATCGCCTCTCTTAATGAGATTGAGTAGTTGCTGCCAGGACACTGTGTAGCAGTATCAAGATCCAAACCATAGTGTCTTCCTAGATTGTTAGGAATCAATCTGTATGCGTTGGCAGGGCAAGTAAATTCGAAAGTATAAACTGAGCGAATAATCAAGTGAGCAAGAAGGATAATTAGAGGAACAACAACGGTGAAACATAGGGCGACTTTTGCAATTGTTTCTAAGGTAGACGGAGTGGAGAGGGACTCCGTAACAAAATAGTGCCCTGCTAAGCTTTTGTGCGTCACCTCTACATGTTGAAGTCCCGGGATGAAGTTAAAGAAGTTGGTCACAAACTCGATCATCGACTCTTTAAGAGGAAGGTCGATAGGCTCATCGCGTTCCATATCCCACCCCCAAGGCCTCTGAAAGGTAGTTGGGCTGAATAGATCTACGGAATAGCTCGACATGGGTTTCTCCCTGTTTTTAAGCCATCCATTTTACCATTTTTTTTATAAAAACTGAACTAAGAACCTCCAGCAACCCCACCAAAAATAAATTTAAACCAGCGATTTAATTTTTTATTCACTCCTGCCTGGTCTTTGATTTTTTGGAGTGCGGCGACTCGGCGCCGCTTTTCTTGAGATCGACCTGGCGATCTCTCTTTTTCTTAATAAAAGAATAACAAGATCCAGCTACGCTGGGAGGATCGCCCAATTGAAAGACAAAGGGCGGCAAGATATGCAGGATAAGGCCGAGAGTAAAAGTGTTACCTATGTCCTGACAGAAGTGTCGCGATGTTTCTTTCAGGAGATATCGACAGGTCGATATCGAGAAAAGCGGCGCCGAGTCGCCGCACTCCAAAAAAGAGGAGCGCTAGAGGCGGAAGTTTTCGCCGAAATAGGAGGTGCGGGCCTCTTTGCTATTCAGGAGCTCGTCGACCGAGCCAGACATGAGGACCTTACCTTCGCGGATGAGATAGCTCTTGTCGACGATCGAGAAGATCTCTCGGGCGTTATGGTCGGTGATGAGGACGCTGATCCCGCGGTTTTTGAGGTGGTGGATCATCTGTTTTACATCATTAACAGCAAGCGGATCGATGTTCGCAAAGGGCTCGTCAAGGAGAAGAAGCGAGGGCTGTGTGACGAGCGCGCGCGTGATCTCGAGGCGTCTACGCTCTCCACCAGAGAGGGTGACAGCTTTTTTCTTGGCGAGTTTTTCTAAGTGCAGCTCGCACAGAAGAGCTTGAAGGCGCGCCTCTTTCTCTCCCTTACTCAGGGGCAGAGTCTCTAAAATGCAGAGGATGTTCTCTTCAACGGTGAGCTGGCGGAAGATTGAGGGCTCCTGCGCGAGGTAGCCCATTCCCATGTGCGCTCTCTCATGGATAGGCAGGGCTGAGATGTCGCGGCCTTTGAAGAAGACTCTTCCAGAATCGGGCTGGATGAGTCCGATGGTCATGTAGAAGGCGGTTGTCTTGCCGGCGCCGTTGGGTCCTAAGAGGCCAACGACTTCGCCCTGTCCGACAGAGAGTGAGAGGCCGCTTACAACAGCCTTTCCGTTGTAGGACTTTACGAGCTCTTCAGCGATGAGGATGGGTTGTTTATTCATTGGCGGGGAAGAGTTTTTTCATGAGTTTACTTTCTTCATCAGAGAAGGCGAACTGGACATTTCCAATGCCTTGTACTCTCTCCTCTCCCGTTTTAGAGTCGCGAGTGATATGGACCTCTTGCGCTGCGATCTTCATCGTCTGCGACTTGTCCATAAAGAGCACCTTGCGGCCGGGAGCTGCTGAGAGAATGATGGTGCGTGTGGTGTTAGAGAGGGTAAGGCGGTCGGCTAGCGCGTAGCGGGGCTTCTTCTCATCCATCGAGAAGAGGCGAATGTTTCCTGTAAGAGTGAGAACAGAGGGGCGGAGATTTCCCTGCGAAGGGGTGTACTCCATCTGTGCGTGGTTAGCAAAAAGGGAGAGGCCGCTCGTCTTCGACTGCATCTCGTAGTGGACCTGCTTGTCTAGAGGAACGCCGCCGCCCTTTCCATCTTTGCCCGGTTTTCTCTTTGGACTTTCAAGAGTTGCACGTAGCTGCTGGCGATCGAATGTGAAGGGGCCGTAGCCTCGGAGGTGGTGGCTCGTCTCATTCTCATCTTTAAAATCGACCTCAGTTACGCCTGTTGCGCGGATCGACTTCAGAACTCTATTCTGCTTCTGCTGGGTTTGAACGATCTCGAGATCTCCGTCGGAGGTGAGTCTGCCAAAGAGGCTTTCTAGTACGTTGACGTGGCCTTTTAATGTCAGAGTGTTCTTCAGGTGGTCCCAGAGGAGGTGGTCGCAGGTGAACTTTATCGCCCCCTTCTTTCCATTTGCGCCTGTATGAGAGGTGACAGAGCCTTTCGGATGGAGAAGAGTGAGCTTGGAGTTCACGATATCGAGGTCTACCGACTCGGCAAGAACGAGATCATCTCCGTGGACTAGTCTGCAAGGATTCTCTGCGTCTTTAGGATAGGCAGTGACGATGCCTTGAAACTCTTGAGATGATCCCTCTTTAGTGGGCATTTTTCTGTAAAGGGCCTGGTGCGCTTGGAGTGAGAAGTCTCCTGCAAACTCGATGGAGACCTCGTCTTTAGCTAGAATGGTCTCAATATCGAAGCTCGCCTTCTTATCCTGATCTTCTCTCTTTGCAATCTTCAGGTCGACGCTATTTCCGAGAAGGCGAAAGAGCCCCTTTTTTAGTGCGTCGCTGTAGACAACTTTATTTCCCTCTAGCGCGGTGAGCTGGCCTTTTAAACTGGTGAAATCTAGGTCTGCTCCGTCGCACTGGATCTGAGCGCCCGTTTTCATGCTGAGTTTAACGTGGTTCATCAGCTGAATCAGCGAGAAGGGGAACTCCTTGCCGACCTCCTGCTTCTGCAGCTTCGCTTCATCGGCCGCGAGTTTGCCGAGGCCATGGTCGAGAAGGACGTGGCCTGTTAAGAGGAGCGCATTTCCATCGTAGGAGGCGTTCGAAGAGGAGACTGCCGCAGAATCGGCTTTCTGTTCAGCAGGCGCATCTGCTCCATAGAACGTGCTGGTGCAGAGAAGAAGAGAGGTTAGTAGATAGCGATAGCCTTTCATATGCCGCCTCCTGGGTTTTTCGAAAATTGAGCCTTAAAGTTCTTAGCTTGGAACTGTGGCGATTTTCCCGAAACAGAAAAAGAGACGTCTTGCGCAACTCCTCGGATAAAAGGAGCTGTGCGGCTCTGGTCAAAAGTGAGAGTCTGTCCTGGCAGGCGAAAGAGAGAGATGGCGACATTCTGCGCTAGAAACTGCTGCGTCGTGTAGAGGTAGGTTCCTCGATCCGCTTCAAAGTAGCGCATCTGCTGCATCGGCTTTCCTCCCTCTGCGATGAGGCGGTCCTGCATCCAGCAGTGGATCTTCTGGAGCTCTTCGACAATCTCAAAGCTGCTTCCCTTGGGCTGAATGGTCAGAAGAGATGAGGCGCTCTCAATTCTCGTGTGGAGCCGAGAGGAGTCCTCTTGGGTAAACCAGATGTCTTTGCGCACGCCTTGACGCGTCTGATGCGTCGATGAAGAGAGAGCCTCTGGATTCGAGCTATTCAGCTGCGTTTGTTTGTTTTTCTGGTATGCGACGATGTCGCTCTGTTTCACTCTGCAGACCAGAAGCGTCCAGAGAAGAGTGAGTAGAGTAAAAGAGAGCAGGGTGTAGAGGCTTATCTTACGGAACATCGCGTGTCTATCCCTTGAATGAGCTCATAGATTCCTAGCACCTGTTTCAAGAGAGCTGGAAGCTCCGCGAAGGGGACTACAGAATCCTTATCGCTTTTTGCGCGCGAAGGATCGGGATGAGCTTCTATAAAGAGGCAGTTACAACCTGCTGCGACGGCCGCCTTTGCAAGCGTCGGGATGAACTCTCGCTGCCCGCCAGAAGCAGTTCCATTTCCACCAGGGAGCTGGACCGAGTGGGTCGCATCGAAGCAGACGGGGAAGCCGTAGCGCTGCATGATCGGGATTCCGCGCATATCGGAGACGAGGTTATTGTAGCCAAAGGTTGTTCCGCGGTCGGTTAGGATGATCTTTCGGTTGCCAGTTGCGAGGATCTTCTCAACGGCATTGCCCATGTCCCACGGCGCCATGAACTGGCCCTTTTTCACATTGACTACCGCTCCACTCTTTCCCGCAGCCGTAACGAGATCGGTCTGGCGGCAGAGGAAGGCGGGGATCTGGATGATATCGCAGACAGCTCCTGCCGCAGTCGCCTCTTCGGGAGAGTGGACGTCGGTTAGAACGGGGAGATCAAACTCTTTTTTTACTCTCTCTAAAATGCGGAGCCCCTCTTCAAGGCCTGGTCCGCGGAAAGAGGAGAAAGAGGAGCGGTTCGCCTTGTCGTAGCTAGATTTGTAGATGAGCTCGATGCCCAAATCTGAGAAGAGGCGCTTCAAATATTCAGCTGCAAAAAGAGCTTCATCTTCGCCTTCAATCACGCAGGGGCCGCACATGACAGCGAGAGGCTCTTTTTCTGAAATGAAAAAATCTTTTACTGGTACACGTTCCATAAGTCTGAAAGGATCGCCTTTTTCAGGCTTTTATTCAAGAGAGGATATACTGCAACCTGATTAGTTTTTTATACTGACGCCCTGAATTTTTTTGTTTGATAAAGCGTGGAGCTCGCAGCAATCTTCTTGTCAGCTTGCAAGAGCGAACGCAAAATCAAACGGAAAAAGGCAGCTGCGGCAGTTTCAAAAACTAATCAGGTTGCAGTATTAGATCTTTTAGAGAATACAGTCCGGGAGGGCGGCCCGCGAGGAATTTGGCGGCTCTGATCGCCCCCTTGGCAAAAGCTTCTCGAGAGTGGACCTCGTGGGTGATTTCTAGACGCTCACCCTGGCATTCAAAGATCACGCTATGTTTGCCTGGGACAGCACCAGAACGTATCGAGTGGATCTGAACAGTATCTCGGCTGCGCGGCTGTGTATTCTCTGTGCTGATCTGCCCAAAGCCAAGGCTTGCAGCGAGAGCGAGAGCGGTTCCGCTGGGAGAGTCTCTCTTTTGCGTGTGGTGAGTTTCGATGATGTCTACATAGGCAGACTCTTTGAGGTGTCTGCCAAAGAGGGCGCACGCCTCTAAGCAGAGGGCGATGCCTAAACTAAAATTTGGCGAGAAGAGGAGTGGGATCTCTTTTGCTAAGGATTCGATTTCGAGCTTAGCTTCTCTAGTGTGGCCAGTCGATCCGATGACAAGGGGCTTTTTGTGCTTAGCTGCGATTCGCGCATTTTTTAGAGTCGAGTCTGGTAGAGAGAAGTCGATTAAGACCTGCGCCTTTTCGACGATCTCTTCGATGCTCGGTTGAAGCTTCAACCCGAAGGCCTCAGCTCCAATTAGCTCTCCCAGATCCCTGCCGACGTGAGGCGACCCAGCGCTTGTGCAGCCGCCGGCTACCTTTACACCCGCATCTCCCAGCGAACAGGTCAGAAGAGTCCTCCCCATCTTCCCCGCCGCTCCAACAACACCAATCAATAAACCCATCCCCCAATCATCGAAAACCCCTCCCTTCCCGTCAATCCAATTTTAGATATAACGAGTTTTCCGTTAGGAAAACTCCATTTCATTTTTTATTTAATTAGCAGAATAGACATGTCGGATGGTGTGCGCTTCGCCACACCTCCCGCGACCACCTTGCGCTTCACCTCGCTTTGCCAAATCGCGTCCTCGGAGAAGGGGCGTACCTCTGTACGACCCCTGGCGCGCTCGCCGCGCTTCTCCTGTGGGTGCGATTTTGCTGTGCGATCTGAAGCGATCGGCTGCTCATGCGTTCATACCCCGCCGGACTAACGTCTCGGGTGCGGGGCGCCTTTCACGTCAATCGCAGATGTATCTAAAGAGACTAAGAACTTCTCTCTTCGATCTCTCTTTATTGCGGCGAAGCCGCATCACTTCTGCGCCACGGAGTAAGGCGCAGGCCTTCGCTTCAGATCGCACAGCAAAATCGAAGCGCAGAAAAGCCGGCCAGGCGTACAGGGTAGGGCAATGGCCCACTCTGTTTTCGAGCACGCGATTTGGCAAAGCGAGGTGAAGCGCAAGAGGGTCGCAGGGAGGCCCGGAGAGAAAGCGAAGCTTTCCCCTGGCCTACCCGACATGTCTATTCTCCCAAAAAACCTTTTTAGGTCTTTTTAAGTGGTTTTAGCCTTTTTGGTACTGGAGCTTGCGGGAGTTGATCTGGCCGAGGAGCCGGTTGAGGTGGGTGACTGTCTGGAGGAGGTTGATGATGGAGCTCTTGTCGCGCTCGAAGAGAAAGCTATCTTGATTTTTTGCTTTTTGAATCTGCATCGCTCTCTGAATGAGCTCATGCTCAGGTTCGTCTTGTTCTTCTTCTTGATCGTCGCTCTCTTTGCCTTCCCCCTCGTTCTCTACCTCGTCGATGAGAGGGATCGAAGGGAGAATGCAAAATGAGAAGAAGCGATTCGCTTGGCGGTGTTCGGTGGGAGGAGGAGAGAAGGCCGCCCAGCTCTGGTTGTTTGCTCCCATCTCGAATAGATCTGCCCACTTAGAGACGTAGATCTGCGATGTTCCGACAACTTCGAAGTGTTGGGAGAGGTTCGACGCTTCTAAAAGTAGATTTTTGTCATAAGACTGCTGATCCTGAGCGTACCGCTCATGGGTCTTGATGTCCAAGTTGTCTATGGTCGTAGCTTTCATCTTTTGTACTCTATCTAAATCTAATTAACGCGCGCGCGTACAATATATAAACATCAACGAATTTAAATCAATAATTTAGTGCAGATGAAAATTTTCTAGAAATAGCTACAAAAAAAAGAACGGGTCGTCATATATTGTTCGTGGCGTGCCACAAATTATGACGATAGAAAACGGAAAAAAACAGATCTTAAAACGGGCCCTTAAATGGGGTCTGTTTCTATTTTTGCCTCTTGCTGCAATGGGGGATGAAGAGTCCATTGTTGTCTCCGTTTGTCCAGAAGAGAGTGGACACATGGTCAACTTCAACGATGTCCCTGTAATTGAAGTTATCCGTTTTGTTAGTCGCATTTCAGAAGTTAATTTCATTTTTAATAATAAAGAGCTCGAGTTCAACGTCACGCTCGCATCTGGAAAGCCTGTGAGCTCTGAGAATGTTTTAAAAGCGCTTTTGCAAATGTTAAAAGCGCACGGCTTTGGTGTTTCGCATGATGAGGACTACTATGTGATTCATAAGAGCAGCAGAGAGAAAAAAGAGGGCGGCATGCTCTTCTCTCCTCCTTCTGTTGAGTTCCGGGAAGAGAGTGAGCAAGTAGCTGCAAAAGGTGCAAAGGAGACTGCCCCTGCAGTAGCTCCTTTGGCTGCACCGCTGCCTCTACTTGCGGCTTCTGGAAGCTCCGAACCGCGAGAATTCTACGTCTACAAATTGCAATACCATCAAGGGTGTGAAATCGAAGATGCGATCAAGAAGATTGCTGCGGATCTTGCAAACCAGCCAGAAAAACCGACTAAACTTCTCGCTGCTATCCATTCCATGCAGTGGGTGAAGGTGACAAACTCGCTCCTCTGTTCTGGAGACCCCGAAACGCTCGAATCTCTAAGAAAGCTGATCGTCTCCCTCGATGTTCCACTTAGACAGGTCTTTATCGAAGTCCTCGTCATTGAAACAGATGTCAAAAAGGGGATGGAGTTTGGCCTCGAGTGGGCAGTCGGTGGAAAGTATAGCGGCGGAGCTTTTGGCATGGGAAGCTTCCCTCCGGGCCGCGGAGGCCACGGCTTTGCTTCTACGATGCAGTCGATGGGTCCCGATTCGAGTCCTACGGGTCTTGGCCAGATCCCTATTGGCAATGGCTTTGATCTTGGTGTAATCGGCGATATCATTAAACACAGAGGTCACTCTTATCTGACTCTGGGTTCTCTAGTTTCTGCACTGCAAGTGGATGGAGATAGCACCATCGTCTTAAACCAGAAGATCATCACTCAGGATAATAAGAATTCAAAAATCTTTGTGGGAGATAACATTCCCTTCACCGGCTCTGTGATCCAAACGATTGGGCAGAGCCAGCAGACTGCTGCGAATATCGAATATCGAGATATCGGGGTGAACTTGAGCATCACGCCGATGTTAGGAGAGGGTGATATCATCACACTAGATATCGACGAGGAGATCACTGAGAGCCTCAGCGAAACTCTCACATCTACAAAGCATGTGAACGGAATTCACACCACCAAGACAAATATGGTCACTCACGTTCACGTTCCGGATAGACACTTCCTCGTTCTAAGCGGGATGGCAAGAAATGCCAAGTCGCACCACAAAGCGGGTATCCCTTGCCTTGGCGGTCTGCCTGTTATTGGAGCTGCATTTAGCAAGACAAAAGAGCAGGATGAGAAGCGTAATATTATTATTTTTGTCAGACCTCATATCATCCACTCGTTTGAGGACTACCGTAAAATTAGCAAGAATCAAGGGGCCCCAGCCCCCTATGACATCGAAGTAAATTTGGATCCCAAACTACCTCCAGCAGAAAATGTCATTGATAAATGATTTTTCTCCCGCTAACATGGATCTTTTTGGATCGATAGCTCAGTGGATAGAGCACCCGCCTTCTAAGCGGGTGGTCGCAGGTTCGAGTCCTGCTCGATCCGATACTTTTAAATAAAAGTGTGTTTTTGCATGGCGAAAGCAAAGGGAAAAGTCTCTTCTTCCAGATCTAGTGCTTCAGCTGCTTCCACACGTCTTGGCGATTATGCCATCTCTCGCTTCAAATTCTCAGGATTAGATCGCGCTATTAAAGATCTTCTCTCTCCTGCATTTAAAAGAGCGAGCGAGACCCAGAAGAACGAAAAAGTAAATCGCCTTCTTTTAAAACTTGTTCAAGAGACTCCAGCTCCTAATTTTCTTCTGGGTGCGGTGCTCGACTACATCGACCTCATCAATCAAGAAAAAGTTTTAGAAGCCTACTCGTTTTTCAATTTTGAGCTCTGGCTCAACCAGGCCTCGGGCCTTTCGGATGAGGAGAACTATAAGGTCCGCGCTCGTATCGCTGGAAAATTTCTTCCTCGAGACGAGTATCAGATCTACTTCCCGATCAGCTCAGGAAAAAAGCATGGGGGGACGCACTTTGTCACAGCTCACTCCTCTCCGGATCTCGATACGACCGTCGCCTCTTTTTGGGGATGGGTAGACGCCTTTGCTGCACGCGTTAGCGAAGGGCTTCACGTATGGAATGTTCCTGGAGGCTCTCCTCCTCTGCAGATCGACGTAAAGCTCCTTTTTCATCAAATTTTTGGTGAAAATGTCTTTTTGCATCTTGCCAAAGGCAGAAGCACTCTTGCTCTCTCTAGCTTAGATCTTATGACTCAGAAAGGGGTCTTTAAAAAAGAGATCAAAGAGTCTTCTCTTACTGTCGACCATGAGAGATCTCAGCATGCGGTGATTCTGGTCGATGAGAAGGGCTACTATCTAGGCGATTGGCGCAGCATGGATGTCGACGGTGTGCGTCAGGTGATCATGATGCTTAGCCAAGCTCTCCGCTGGTTTGAGAATAATCTTCACGTGCAGCTCATCTCTCTTTTTGCAAAAGAGAAGCTATCTACTAAAGATTTCGCTCCCTTCCTCGAGTCTGTTTTTCAGATGACGATTGGCAGCACGCAACCCGTTAAAGAGCTCACAGAGAAGCAGAGAGAGAATCTCGCAAGCTATCTGGTCAATGTTCTTAAAGTAAAACAGGGACTCAAGAGCACCTTTGAAGAGTTCGCCCACGCGATGAAAGCTCACTCAGTCTTCGACTTTCAGCAGTTCATCGACCTTGTTGAGTCTCTGAAGAAGAGCTCCCTGTTCGATAAGCAGGGGCGTCTAATCGAAGATCGCCCTCGTATTTTTAACCAGTTACAAAAGATCATCCGCGGCCTTGATGTTGCGATCCAGAGCATCGGAAGCTTCGTAGAACGGCTAGGGATAGCCCTCGAAATTAAGACAGAGGTCTTTGGGCATAAGCCGAGCACTCTGAGCTCACGAGCCGATTTAGACGAGATTCGCGGTAAGATCGGCTCCTACCCCTATCTCACTGTTACTTCAACAGACAAAGAGGGTCGTGTCACTCCGATGGGAGTGGTCTATGCAAGCGAGCTGCTCAAGCCGGTTCTGGGAACAGTCACTCTGCGAGATTTCAGCAATCGCGAAGAGACGAAGGTCCCTTCCTATTTAGAAGTGATCAGCATCATCGATCACCACAAGAGCTCAATTAATACTAGCGTCCCTTCGGTCTCTCATATTTCCGATGCGCAGTCGTCAAATACTCTGGTAGCGGGTCTCGCATTCAAACTTAACGATGCATACGGCACAGGTGGAATGAGCCTTGCGCAGGTTGAGGCTCAAATTAAAGCTGTAGAAAAAGATCTCTCTCTTCCAAAAAACAAGAGAATCATGCGCAGGCTTCTGCAGCGCCACATGGCAATTGAGAATAAGAGCGCCCATTTTGTCGATCCTCAGCGAGAGCTCATCGAGTATATGCACTTCTTCTTTGCAATTCTCGATGATACAGATCTACTCACAAAGGTCTCCTTCCGCGACGTCGAGTGTGTGGCATCTCTTCTCAATCGCCTTAAATCTCTTGTGCTTTCAAAAGAGGTTGAGATCATCTCTTTTGACGATCTTCCCAGAGATGAAAAGTTTGCTCAGAAAGCGGCAAAACGCATTCTTCAGAACGAGGACGCCTATTCTCTCTATCAGAAGATCTATCTAGGCAAAGAGGAAGCTGTTGAGCACAATCTCATGCTCTGTATTGGCGGACTTCCGTCGACAATCTTCTTGGATACTAAAACGCAGAATGGTTGCGCTCGAGTAGGCCAGACAAAATTCTTTGCAAGAAACATTCCTACCTATCAGAAGCACGCTGATCGCATTCGGGCGAGCTGGTATGAGCAGGCCTTGGAGGCCTATAAAGAGAAGAAAGAGATCGATCTACACATCCAGATGGTGAGCACGCTTATTGGTGCTGAAGAGCTCTTTTCTGGCGAGTCTGAGCCGAAATATAAACATCAGGATGAGCTGTGGATCTGGATTCCTTCCACAGAGCTTGCGATCGAACATTTAAAGACATTTCTAAATGCCTTCCGCGCTCTTCCAGCAATTGCGCACAATAAGATGGAAGTTGAGTTTTTGGGTGATAATGCAAACGAGCTTGAAAAGATTTTTAAAGAGAGCTTTCTCTCAATTCCTAAAACGCGGGCAAAGAAGCCTTCTCTGCCCATCGCCGTCTTAAAATTAACTGCTGGTTCGATCAATTCACGCAAGGCGCATATATCGCCCTGCCTTCCGAGCCTACTCGCTTAAAGTCTCTGCGCTTTTTACTGCGCCTTCTTCTTCGAGAATTTCCAGGTTAACGCGAATTCCATTTCTGCTAGCCACTGACATAAGCAGTGTGCGGATTGCATTGATGGTCTTCCCTTTTTTGCCGATAATCTTGCCGATATCAGATTTTTCCACAGAGAGTTCGATGATCAGTGTGTGAGCACTTCCAACCTCTGTTATGCGGACCTTATCCGGGTGATCGACTAGATTTTTCACGATGTATTCGACAAATTCTTTCATTGCGCAATCCTCGTTTTGAGTTCGAGATGTATGGGCAGGCCATTTGAGCTTAAGCTATTGCATAAGCTAGTTAATATTTGAAGATACGGAAAGTGGCGATATAAATCTAGCGCTCACTTCGGTAGGAATGGGAGATTCGACCTCTACTACAGCAGAGGTAAATGGATGGATAAATTTTATGCGATGAGCATGAAGCAGTTGTCTTGAAGCGCCATATTTTTCATTTTGCTGTTTAGAGCCGTATACTGGATCTCCGAGAACAGGAGAGCCAATGTGCTTCATGTGTACGCGGATCTGGTGTGTGCGCCCTGTTAAGATCTGCAGCGCAACAAGTGCAAGCGGGCCCTCCTGAGCAATAACGCGGCATAGAGTGATCGCCTCTTTGCCCCTCTCTTCGCACACACCCATCTCTTGTCTATACTTGTGATGCCTTCCGATTGGTGCATCGATCCTGCTTACCTTTGGAGCTCCGATGCAAACGGCAACATAGTGTTTTTCAACTTGCCGAGTCGCAAAGAGAGAGACGAGCTTCTGATGTGCCTGAGATGTTTTTGCAGCGATAAGAACACCAGAAGTGTCTTTATCGAGGCGATGCACGATGCCTGGGCGAAGGTCAGACTCGTTTGTTGGACGAATGGTCTGACAGTAGTAGATTAGTGCGTTTGCAAATGTGCCTGAAGGATGCCCTGGAGCGGGATGCACCACAAGGCCTGCTGGCTTATCGATAATGAGGAGATGCTCATCTTCGAATAAGATGTTTAGAGGAATATTCTCGGGTTTAAGAGAGAGCTCTGGGGTTAAAGCAAAGCAGATCTCGATCTCATCCCCAACCTTTGGACTCTCTCTCTTTTTCAGAACTTGTCCAGAAACGAGAACACCCCCCTCTTCAATTAGAAATTGAAAATAGGTGCGCGAATAGTCGGGAAAGCGGCTAGTGAGCAGCTTATCGAGCCTCAGGCCCGCTTCTTCTGGTGTAACAAGAATTATTTCACTAGTTTCGTTAGACATGCAGCTAGTATAGCACGGAGCAGCAGATTGGACAGAGTTTTAAGTGTCGTCTTGAGCGTCTTGCTGCAATTTCTTGCGAAGCTCTCTAGACTTTTCTTGCTCTTTTTTTACTGCATTGATGATCTGGTTGAGTACCAGACCGACGATTTTTTTTAGCTCGTCTGGAGAGGCTTGACCTCTAAACATGACAGACCAGGCAGCGAGAGGGTCCTTGGCGCTTCCGCCCGTTGCTTCAAATCGCGTAGGAGCTCCAGCTCCTTGTGTCATAGGGCCTTGCGGAACGGGTGGCGAAGAACCTGGGCCTTGAACATTACCTGTCATACCCTTCATTCTTGCTTGAAAAAGAGAAATGAAGCAATAAAAAAATCCCCTCACCGAGGTGAGGGGCGAAGTGGTCTTCTATTATTTTATTATGCTATAAGCGAGAGTTAAGGACTTATTATTATAGGAGGATTAATATCCCTTTTCTCAAAAATAATTTTAACATAAATCAAATTAAAATTCACCTTTATAGTTGTGATGTAACCTATTGGTGCTTATGAAGATAGACATATCAATATGTGCGGAAGAGCCACAGTTTCTGGAGGTTAGAGTAGATAGTAATTATTTTAAAAAATTACCTAAGTCTTTGTTTATAAGAAAGATAAGTTCTTTGCAACGCTGCAGCTCACTTGAAGAATTGCTGGAACTCATAGAGAAAGTCATGGCTGAAGGGGCGTTTAGATACGTTTTGAGCCTTCTTGCTAAGAAGGGCTACTTCTCTAGAGAGCTCCGAGAGAAGCTCTCAAAGCGAGGTTATTCGCTGAAGGCGATCGAAAAGACGATCGAGCTGTGCACAGCCCGTGGGTATCTAAACGACGAAGCGGAGAGCGAAAGGGCCATCGCAAGTGAAGTGAGAAAGGGGCGAGGGCCGCTCTACATAGCAGCAAAACTTAAGGCGCGAAGTCGCATAGTTTCGCCAGCAATCAAAAATATAGATCAGAGAGCGAGCATTCTCTTGCTGCTGCCTAAACTTTGCAAAAAATACGACCCCAAAACATACGAGGGGAGAGGCAAACTTTTTCAAGCGCTTCAGCGCAGAGGTTTCGAAACAGAAGCAATACTTTCTTGCATCGAACAGCAATTTCCTGTTTAGTAAAGTATCAATTTTAAACTGGGATATATCGATGCGTATTGGAGTTGTGGGGATCAATGCGAAGTCCTCGGAACTTTCTCTTCGTGAACACTTAGCAAAAGCCGCAGCAAAACTATTTGGCTGTGATGCACTCGAACAGATGCACTTTGGCTCTCTCTTCCTATCAACCTGTCATAGAACTGAGATCTACTACTCTACGCCTAATCTTGCAGAGACCCATTCCGAGATTTTACAGCTACTGAGACAGGAGATCGACCTCCCATTTGAGCACAACCTCTACTCCTATTTTGGACAGGAGTGTTTTACACACCTTGCAAGGGTCGTATCGGGTTTAGATAGCGTTATTTTGGGAGAGGGGGAGATACAGAGACAGGTTAAGAGGGCGTATGAGAGCGCGCTGACCTATAGAAAGCTGCCAGCACCACTCCACTTTCTCTTTCAGAAGAGTTTCAAGATTGCAAAGGAGCTGCGCTCATCCGATTTCTTTCCGAGAGGAAGTCTAAGTTTGGAGTCTGTCTTGTTCCACCTCTCTTCTCAATTTGGAGGAAGAGATACTCCTGCCTTATTCGTAGGGAACTCTGCGATTAATCGTAAAATTCTCGACTACTTCAGAAAAAAGGGAATGAAAGACTTAACCATTTGTACAAGAGCTCCCGAAGCTGCGGCAGATCTCTTAGAGGCAGGTGTTAAGCTGATGCCTTGGCATAAGCTCAACTCGTGGCAGGAGTTTCCTTTTGTGATCTGTGGAACGAATCGGTCGAATTTCATTATCAACTCAAATCAGATCAGCGAAGATTCCCCGCTTCAAACACGTCTAGTTGTAGATCTCTGTGTTCCGCGTAATGTCGATCCGGGAATTGGACGCCATCCTCAAATTACACTCTTTAACATCGAAGAGATCTCAGGCCTATTGCAGGCGAAAGAGGGAAAATATATACAGGAAATTCTACTCTGCAAAGATAGGCTTAACATGCTGGTCGAGAGACAATTCTCTCTATTTTTAGGACGTGAAGAGAGCTCAATATGCTACGCGTAATACTGGTTTTTCTATTCGCATGTGCGCAGCTTGTTGCGGATGAACCTATCCCGGAGATGGTGGGGGTTCCCGCAAACACGGTCCATCAAGGGGACTATCTTGTCATTGGGAATAATGTGGAGATCTCCGGAGTAGTCGAAGGGGATGTCTATATTATTGCGACACAGGCGATCGTTGATGGTCACGTAAAAGGAGATCTCCTTCTCTGTGTTGCAAATGCAGAGATCTCTGGAAAAATCGATCATAATATTCGGATAGTCGCAGGACAGGCGATGATTAGTGGTGATATTGGTGGGAGTGTTTCCATGCTATGCGGAAATGTTCACATACCACCCGCTGCAGACATTGAAGGAAACCTCGTTTGCGCCGGAGGGAGTGTCGAAGTAGCGGGAAATATTATGGGCAGTGCCACTGTTTCATCCTCTTTTCTCCGCGTCTCGGGGAAGATCGGAGATGAACTCACTGCTTACGTAGGCAAGATGCGCATCTCTTCTAGAGCTTCGATCGCAAGAGATCTAAATTATAGAAGCAGCGAAAATGCCTATATCGACCCTGAAGCGCACATCGGCGGACACATAAACCGAGAGCCAACTCTTTTTACTCGTCTATTTAGAGGCGGCTGGATTCAAAACCTGCTGGTGGGCTCGAAGCTCGCTGTTGTGGTGATGAACTTCTTGTACAGCTTTGTAATCGGATGGATTCTGCTTAGACTCTTCCCCAAGAATGTGGAGGCGGCCCTCGAAGCTCTATCGAACTCTCCACTTAAAGCCTTCGGCTACGGCCTCATGCTTCTCGTTCTACTTCCGCTCGCTTCGCTTATTCTTTTAATGACTATCCTTGGCGCTCCGTTTGCGCTTACTCTCATCGCCTTGAACGTCATCGGATTCTACACTGTTAAAATCTTCTCCATCCTCTGGGCTGTAGAAGAGGTCTTCAAGCGATCGAAGTGGCATATAAAGAGGCTCTCAGCGCTCGCTCTCGGCCTTCTTCTCTACTTCCTGCTCCTTCCCATTCCCTACCTCGGATTTATCCTCACAATCACTGTTCTAATCTTCGGACTTGGCGCCGGAGCCGCCGCCAGCCTCCGCCGCAAACTCTAACAAATATAGCCTGCGCCGTTGCGGCGCAGTTTAATATTATCGTAATTTTAGTTAGGCGTTCTGAAGAGCCGAGATAGACATGTCGGATGGTGTGCGCTCTGCCACACCTCCCGCGACCACCTTGCGCTTCACCTCGCTTTGCCAAACCGTGTGTTCGAAAACAGAGTGGGCCATTGCCCTACCCTGTACGCCTGGCCGGCTTTTCTGTGCTACGGTTTTGCTGTGCGATCTGAATCGAAGGGCTGCTCGAGGCGCTCATTCCCCGCCGGACTTACGTCTCGAGTTGCGGGGCCCCTTTCGCGTCCAGTCGCAGGGCTAGGCAAAGAGTTTGAAGAGAAAGGTCTTCAGTCTCTTTATCTACAACTGCGACTGGACGCGAAAGGGACCC
>JACPOL010000005.1 GCA_016185065.1 Chlamydiales bacterium | reverse complement strand
GCGGAGCCTCTGCAGGCGAAGCTGACCAGCTCAAGCGAGACCTCGCTCAACTCAAAGAAGCTCACACTGCCGCAGAAAGAACTGCTGCTGAGCAAGCTGAACAAGACAGAGCTGCGATCGAAAAGCTCACCGCCGATCTTGCCGCTGCAAATAAAGCTGGCGAAACCTCTGCTGACGAAGCTGCACAGCTCAGAAACCAGATCGCAGAACTCCAAGCTGCTCAAACTGCCGCTGCTAGAAAAGCTGGCGAAGACCAAGTCAAAATCGAGCAGCTTACTGCTCAGCTGGACGATGCGAATCAAGCTAGCAAGAGAGCAACTGGCAGAGCCGAAGATCTCGAGAAAGAACTCACGCTGCTCAGGAAAACCCACGCTGCTGCTGCCGAGCAAGCCGATAAAGACAGAGTCGCAATTGCAGACCTTACAGCTAGGCTTGCCGCTGCTCAAAAAACTGCTACAGAGCAAGCTGAAAAAGACAAAGCTGCTATCGACAAACTCACAGCCGATCTTGCCGCTGCAAATAAAGCTGGCGAAACCTCTGCTAGTAGAATAGAGGAGCTCCAACGAGAGCTCGCTCAACTCAGAGAAGCCCAAGCAGCTGCTGCTGGGAGAGCTGGCGAAGACCAAGTCAGAATCGAGCAGCTTACTGCTCAGCTTGGTGAAGCTCAGACTGCCGCTGCTAGAAAAGCCGCAGAAGACAAAGCTGAGATTGAAAGATTGACTAAGGAAGCCAAAGATGCCGCAGAAAGTGAAGCATTTACGCAAAGATTCCTTTCAGATAGCACAAAACATGCAGAAAACCTTAAGGCAATCATAGAAGGCCAGGAAGAGAAGTTAAGACAGCTTGATGCTCTAAAACGAGCACTCGCAGAAAATTCAGACAAATTCACAAAACTCCAAACTGAAAGTGCTACTACTATCAATTCTCTTAGAAAGGAGCTGGATGAAGCAATGACCGCCTTGCTCCAGGCGGATGCAGCTAAGGAACAGAGCTCGCACACTGAGACAACTTTAAGAGCCACCATCATAACTCATGAAGGCGCACTAAAAATTCTGCAAGAAAAGTATAAAGCACTAGAGTTTGAAGCAGCACAAGCAAAGGCTAGAGCAAGAGCAGCGGAAGCCACCAAAGTAGAAGTAGATGCCCAAAACAAAGCATTAAGAGATGATGCACGTCCTCTCCTAGAAAGGGTAGCTAAAGCAGAAAAGAGAGCCCACGAGCTCGAACAAGCTGCCAGACCAGAAGTAGCCCAGCAACTTGCCGCAGCCGAAGAACGAGTCCGCGTACTAGAGAGAGCTCTGAGAGAAAGAGAGAACCGGATCGCAAGAGGGGAAAAGTGCAAAGATTGGGAAGCATATAAAACCTGGAGAAATGGAACGATTGGAAAGTTCACTCAGTGGCAAACTGAGGAAACCGATCATGATGAGTCTGAGGCGGGCGCAGCAGGCGCGGGCAACGGAGCTGGTGGCAAACCTGGTCCTCAACCAAAACAAGCATATGCGCCAAAGGGAGCGGCTCCAGCCAAAAAAGCTTAATCCCCTCTTTCTTTAACCGAGCAAAGAGAGCTTCTTTTTTGGAGTGCGGCGACTCGGCGCCGCTTTTTCTTAAAATCGACTTGTCGATTTTTCTCTAACAGAGCGCTACTCATCAAATTTGCTTTTGAAAAGGAGAGCTACTTTTAAAAAGCAATCTTGATGCTGGATTTAATTATTTTGTACACATTGCTAATTTAATTATTTTTATGTAAAACCTTCTCCTCAAAACATAAAAAGGATCGATTTATGACTTCTATCCCACAAATTACCCCCGTTGTCGTAGGCGAGAGCAACTGCACCTCATGCGTCGTCTCGCTTCTGCGCGCAGAAGATATGCACTGGGCAGTAAAAACTGCGCTCTACGCTATCGCGTTCTTTGTCGCTGCTGCGCTATTTGTCTCGGTCGTGGGCAACCTCCTTCTCTTCGATGTGGTAGAGGAGTTTAACACTCAAAAACTAAGAGATCAATTTGAGCGCGCTAACGCACCCAATCTCGAAGCGATCCGCACTCTTCAGGTTCAGCTAGATCAAGCTAGACAGCCTAAAGCACCTGTAGAAGACAGGGCAGCTCTTCAAGCAGCACAAGTCGATCGCGCCGCTCTCGAGAGACTTGAACTTGATAATCTCAATCTGCGGCAGCAGGTTGGCCGCCACCCCGCTGAGCTGGCAGGTTTACGTGAGCAACTACGCACACAAGAAGAAACAGCAGCAGATAGGATCTCTGCCTTAAGAGAAAAGCTTGTTGCCTCAAAAAGTGAACATGCAGATTTTGTTAGACAATCCTCTCCTCTCATCAGACGCCTCGAGAGTGCTTTAGAACAAGCAGAGATACATTCTTCTGGTATTCAAAGGAGGTATGAGTTTGCACTAAGCGACATTGAGCGTTTCAAAGGAGACATTAAGGCAGCTGCTGCAATTGAGAAGCAAAATGCTGAACAAATTCAAAATTTAAATGAACTGATAGAAGATCAAAGAAGGTGCACCCAAAGTTTTGAAGATCTTCACACAAATGCAAGATTAGAGCTTGAAACAACAAAAAAAACTCTCAGCGAATTGGAAGAGCGGTTTGCAGCAGTAAGTGAGAGCCTCCGAAAAAAAGAGACTGAAATCGAAGCTCTGTCCGGAGAGCTCAGCAGAACCCAAGAAAGCGAAAAAAGTCTTCAAGACATTATTAATGCACAAAAAAGAGAGCTCGATGCAACTGCTTCACTATCCGCTGATTGGCGCCTGAAATTTGAACAGGCCGACACTCTACGCATTGAGGCTGCCGCCTCAAGAGATTCATTCCAAGAACAGTTAAATGCTCTTCAGTCGTCCGCTCAGGGAGAGACTTCTGAGCTCTCACAGCGGCTTCTTTTAATAAGCTCTCAAAGGGATGATGCCCAAAGGCTAAACAGAACTTTGCAGACGGAGATTGATGGTCTGAAAAAGGAGCTTCTCGCGACAAAGCAAAGAGAAGATCAGCTACGCACCAAATGCGAAGATCTATCAAAAAGGCTCATAGAAGCAGCAGAAAGAGCTCAAAAGGTTGGAGAGGCCCATACTCAGCGAGTGCAAGATCTGGTAGCTCAACAGACGCTAAAAGCAGACCAGATTATGTCGTTAACAAACGATCTAATGAAGAAAACCAATGCAGCAGCATGGAACCGAGATCGCACACTTGCGCAAAATCTAGCGGCCGACAGAGCAATCAGTGCCGCTTCAGAACAATCTTCTTTTACCAGCCTTGGCTTAACTGCCTCTCTTCCACTCTTTCATACTGGCATGGCAGAGGCTGCAGAGCCTGCCGAAAGTGCAGCCAGCGCCACTCCATCTAGAAGGCTATCTGACGATCTAAAAGATGATCTATTAGAATTTGAAAGGGATTTCAACCCTCACCTTGGGCCAGCAGTTCAAGCTGTTTCAATGGATCTCCCAGCAGCAGGAGCAGGGGCTGGTGTAGGGGCAGGAGCGGGAGCTGGAGGTCAGTAAAAATTTTACAAGACAAAATGAATGAATTTATACCGATTGCTATTTTAAATATTTTTAAGTAGAATGTACGCATCAAAAAAATGAGAAAGGATTAACTTCTCATTCTCAACAAGAACAAGGAGCTTTTAACATGGCATCAGCAACACCAAGAATCGATCTAGCAGTAGCGCGTCTCGGACAAGCAAACTTCATGGAGCCGGTAGTGGATTTCATCCGCGCTGGCGAAAACATCGGCCTGAAAGCTGATGATCTCTTCGGCTTAGGCGAAGCGGCAAATACACTCGTAAAAGTAATCACCTACGTACTCACATTCTTCGTCATGGCAGCCCTCACACTCACAGGTGCTGGTATCGCCCTGAACGCTTACGGAATCCAAGAGTATGCACGTCAGAATGGAGTTGCCCTGCTCAAAACTGGAAACGACTTCTTAATACCTGCTGAGCAACAAGCACTGGCACAAGCGAACACAGCACATGCTGCCGCAATAGATCAACTCACTCAGCAGAAAGATGGTGAAATTGCAACACTTCGAGGTCAAGTGGGCACTCTCACTACACAGCTGGGTGCTGCTACACAAAAGAGAGATCAGTTGCAAGTATACGTTGACGCTGACATCGCAGCAAAAAGAAGAGCTGCCGAGCAGCATCAGAAAGATTTAGCAGCGGCTGCAGCACTCGGTAGCCCAGCTCCTCAAGACCCATAAGCACATACTGCTACTTTGTAGCTATAAGAGCACTTCGGCCTAGCCGAGGTGCTTTTTTTTGAATGCAAGGCATTTACGACAATTAAAAATTTTCATAGTTAAAAAGCATGAAATATTTTAATCATTGCTTCGCTAAATAGATTAGTTATAAAATAGATGCTCTTAACAAGAGAACTTAACATTAAGAAAACAAGAGGTTTTTATTATGTCATCAGCACCACTTCCACTTATTAACATTAATCCAGCTCAAGCTGTGCAGGAAGCTAATTGCACTGCAAGTATCGTGAGCTGCATCATCGCCCTGGAAGATTGTGGATGCGTCGGAACAGTAGCTGCATTTGCCCTCAAATTCTTCCTCGCTGTCGCTCTTACAGCGACCGGCGTTGGTTTCCTCCTCGTCCTTATGGGAGCAAGTGAATATGGCCGCCAGACCGAAGCCAAACTCATCGACACTAAAAACCGTGAAGTCACCGACCTTTCAGCTGAAGTTGTCCGCCTAAGAGCTCAAGTAGTTACTCTCACTGACGAGCGCAACGGAGCAGATGGCGTTGCAACTCTCAGAAATAGAATCGCAGATTTGGAAAGAGAGATCGATGGTCTTGAACTAATCCGCAGTCAAAACCAAGAGTTTATCGGTCAGATCCAACAACAAAAATCGGCATTTGAAGGTACAGCACAGCGTCTCGGCGCTGAACTCTCAGTTGCAGTCGCAAGAAACTCCGACCTGACAGCAGCAGCAGCTAGAACAGATGATACTATCGCGCAAGTTCAAGTTGAACTTGATAGGTTAAGGACTGAAAACACTCAATTTAGAGAGCGTAGCCAAGCTCTTCTGGCTGAACTCGAGGGGTTGAAAAAAACTATTGCTGAAGAGCCAGCTAGTCTTGCAGCTCGCGTGGTTGACCTCGAAGATAGATTGAAAGGTACGGAAACCAGATTGGCGCAATCTGATAAAGCTTCCAAGGCTATGATGGCCGCTTCACTTAAACAGGCAGCAGAAGCAAGTGCTGCCGGAGCTGCAAGCGAGCAGTCTAGCAAGCGTGTGGCTGAACTCGAAAGCCAGGTTGCCGCTTTAAGAGGCGAGATTGCTGCTATAAGAGCAGACTTGGAAGCCAGTGAAGAGACTGCTAGAAGCCAGGATGGTCTAATCACTGAGTTAAATAGCACGCTAGCTGAAAAAAATGTAACTCTTCAGAAGAGTGCAGCTTTTATCCAAGAACAAGCAGCTTCCATTAGAGAAAAAAAAGCTGAAATTGAAAGACTCGCAAGTAGAAATATTGATCTTTCAAAAGAACTTGAGATGCGCGAGACCGTATTTGACGATAGTTTTGCAGATCTAGAAGGCGATGATTCTAGCGCAAAACCAGCAGGCGCTGGTGCAGGCGCTGCAACTCCTAGCGGGCCGCTTACAGCTGCTCCTGTCGTTCAAAATGGCGACGATCATCACGAAACGTTCTAACCTCTAGTTAGATTTCTGGTTAAGCAGAGCGCTCTGGCCTTCGGGCCAGAGCGTTTTTCTTTTTTATAAAACTCTTTTTGAAGCTATCTTTTTTGGAGTGCGGCGACCTGGCGCCGCTTTTCTCGATATCGACCTGGCGATATCTTTCTATTCTCTCTGTCTAAGATCAAAAAGAGACGTCGCCGGGTCGACGTCGAAAAAAGCGGCGCCAGGTCGCCGCACTCCAAAAAAGAGATAGTACATGAGATCTTGGCCTCACGCCCCTCTTCACTCTTTCAATGAGAGCGGCACGTATATGGTAACTGGTGCAACTCTCAATAAAGCACCCTATTTTAAAGAGAGCCAAGAACTAGACCTTTTACACGATCTGCTGTTAGAACTTGCTCCGCAGTATGAGTGGAAACTTGAGGCGTGGGCAGTTTTTGCGAACCACTACCATTTTATCGCTCAATCTCCTGATAATTCCACTTCTCTAAGTAAGTTGATCTCGCACCTTCACGCCTCCTCTGCACGGCAATTAAATCTTTCGCACCAGACACCAGGTAGAAAAATTTGGTATCAATATTGGGATTCGAAAATCACTTTCCAAAACTCCTATTTGACAAGACTTAATTATGTGATGAAAAACCCTGAACGACACAAAGTTGCTATAGATTCAAAGCAGTACAAGTGGTGTTCAGCGAACTGGTTTGAAACGCACAGTTCTAAAGCCTACTATGACACTGTAACGAGCTTAAATAGCGATTCGATTAGCTTGCTGGACGATTTCTAGGAGTTTAGGGTGACGTCGCCAGGTCGCCGCACTCCAAAAAAGAAATTGTTTTTGCATGTTGAGATAATTGCGAATTTTGTTTTAAACTCTATGACAAAATTATTATTTCAAAGAGATTTATGACTGGTTATGTTCTTAGAGTTGTAGGGGAGCCGAACTTTTTGGAGCCGCTGGTGAGCCTGATACGCAGGGAAGCCGAGGCGGACACCTGCACAAAGATCATCACTTGGGCTTTGACCTTCTTTGCTATTCTGGTGCTGAGCCTTTCGGTGATTGGGATTCCTCTTGTGGTGATGGGCGTTATGGAGTACGCCCGCCAGGAGCACCAGAGAGCCTTTGATAGGCACACCGACGAGATAATTGGCGAAATCAATGCCGGTTTTGCACGGATAGAAGAACGAAGTAGAGTAGCACGCGAGCAGCTAGCGCTTCAGCCGCCGCCCCCTAGCCCACCCCCTACTGCCGAAGATCTGGAAATAGCAGAGATCATACGAGAGTTCACCTCTCCCCAAAAGTCCCCTGTCAAGCATCGGCCGGCTGGGACTCCTCTTTCTCTTCGGAAAGTTTGACATTTTGACCAGCTAGGACCTATATTCGCCTTCCAATCCAATTGGATGCCGCCATGCAAAATATGGTGCTGCCAAGCGGATCTCCACATACAAGGAAAAGGCGATGCTCGACATTAAACTACTGCGCAAAGATAGAGCCCACTGCGAGGCTAAACTTAAAACTAAAGACCCGTCTATTGATCTCTCGCCAACTTTAGCACTGGATGAACGCATCCGTGAAATCAAGGTGGAAGTTGAGGAGCTGAAATCGAAGCGCAACCAGCTCTCTCAAGAGATTGGAGAGAAGAAGCGAAAGAAAGAGGACGCCTCCGCCCTGATGCAAGAGGTCGCAGGCTTCGGGGAGAAGATCCGTCTGCTCGACCATGAGCTTGTGGAGATCGAAGCTGCCTTCATGCAGAAGTTCGCCTCTCTTCCCAATCTGCCGATGGATGATATCAAGGTCTCTTTAGAGCCGAAAGATAACGTCTGCATCAAGACTGTGGGTGAGAAAAAAACCTTCACCTTCCCATTTAAAAATCACGTAGAACTCAACGAGAAGCTGGGGTTATTCGACTTCAAGCGGAGCGCTAAAACCTCTGGAAGCGGCTGGACAGCCTATACCGGGATGGGAGCGAGGCTAGAGTGGGCGCTGATCAACTTTATGCTGGATACGCAGATTGAGAATGGCTTCAAGATGGTGATGCCGCCTCACCTTGTAAAGCCTGAGATCATGTTCGGCTCTGGGCAGCTTCCAAAATTTGAACAGCAGCTCTTTAAACTGCACGACGAGCAGTACAACCTCTACCTTATTCCGACTTCAGAGGTGGTACTAAACGGGATGCACTACGATGAGATCTTCCATGAGGAGGAGCTCCCACTTAAGTACTGCGCCTACACTCCCTGCTTTAGAAGGGAGGCGGGCTCTGCGGGCTCGCAAGAGCGCGGTCTGATTAGAACCCACCAGTTCAACAAGGTGGAGATGTTCTCTTTCACAACTCCCGAACAGAGCGAGCGCGTCTTCAATGAGATGCTCGCAAGCGCCGAGCAGGTGCTTCAGGGGTTAAATCTCCACTACAGACTAATGCTGCTTGTAACGGGCGACATGTCGTTTGCAGCAGCAAAGACGGTGGATATCGAGGTCTGGCTGCCTGGACAGAATCGCTACTACGAGGTCTCCTCGGTGTCGCACTGCACAGACTACCAGGCGCGTCGTTCAATGATCCGCTTTAAGAAGAACGAGGAGAAGCCAGAGCTCGTCCATACGTTGAACGGCTCTGGTCTTGCCACCTCTCGCCTCATGGTGGCTCTTCTTGAGAACAATCAGCAGCAGGATGGATCGGTTACGCTCCCTCTTGTGCTGCACAAGTATCTAAACGGGATGAAGGAATTAAAATAGATGGCTTACCTACTAGACGATTTATGCGCGTTTCTCGATAGTTCGCCCACAGCGTGGCATGCGACAGAGCAGATCGGCAACCGTCTAGCTCTACAGGATTTCACTCCACTTGCTGAAGACGAGCGCTGGAGCTTAGAGAAGGGAAAGAGCTACTTCGTGATCCGCGGCGGGTCGATCTGCGCCTTCTCTCTTCCTGCAAAAACGCCAAAAGAGGCGATGATCTTAGCATCGCATACCGACAGCCCTGCGCTGAAAATTAAGCCTAATCCTGAGGTGCAGAAAGAGAACATGACTCTTTTTGGAGTTGAGGTGTATGGCGCTCCTCTTCTCTCCTCTTGGCTCAATCGAGATCTTGCAATTGCAGGGCGCGTTGTGCTCTCTGACAATAAGGGGAAGCTAGAAGAGCGGCTTGTCTTCCTGGGAGATGTGCCTGTCTTTATTCCACAGCTCGCACTCCATCTTGATAGAGAAGTAAATGAGAAGGGGCTTCTTCTGAATAAACAGGATCACCTCTTTCCTGTAATTACGCTTCAAAATGTAGAAGAGAAGGAGAAGAAGACTTTAGAGCTTCTGTTAAGGCGCCACCTCTCCTTCCACTCTCTCCTCTCTTTCGATCTCTTCTTAGTGCCTATCGAGAAGAGCCGCTACATGGGAAGCGAGGGAGAGATGATCGCCTCCTACCGTCTAGACAATCTGTCGAGCGCGCACGCCTGCTTATCGGCACTTGCACTTGCAGATAAATCCCACTCGAAAGCGCTGCAGATGGCGATCTTCTACGATCATGAGGAGATCGGCTCGCGCTCATCCGAAGGCGCTGGCTCCCCTTTTCTCAGCGATGTGCTTAAGCGCATTGCACACTCCTACAAGATGGATGATGAAGATCTAGCGTGCATGAAGAGCCGCTCGCTCTGCGTGTCGGTGGACGTAGCGCACGCGCTCAACCCCAACTACTCAGGTAAACATGATGCGAGCCACGCACCGCTTCTGGGAAAGGGAGTTGTGCTTAAGTTCAATGCAGATCTTAAATACGCGACATCCGCCCTCTCTTCTGCAAGGCTGACACAGATCGCACAGAAGAACTCTCTGCACCTTCAATCCTTCGTCTCTCGCAATGATATCCCTTCAGGCGCAACGGTGGGGCCCCTCATTGCACAAGGCCTTGGAATTCCCGTGGTAGACATCGGCTGCCCAGAGCTCTCGATGCACTCTGCACGCGAGGTTATCGCCTGCCAGGATTATTTAGATCTCTGCTCTCTTCTCACACACCTGCTGCAGGATAAAAGCACATGAGTCCCACTCATACACCTGAAGACCACTTTCAAGGAAAGAGCGTGCCAGAGCACTTGAAGGAGGCGCGCAGAAAAGGAGCTCTCGCATCGAGTGAGATCCACGGCACAGAGATAGCCGGACACATCGGGGCGTTTGCAGATAGCGCAAAAGAGAGCGCCGTCTACCTGCTTCTTCTCTGGGTGGTACTGCACCAGATGCAGATGCCCTTCTCTCAAATGGTGGCGATTCTCTCTCTCTTCTCTTGCGGGCTGCTGATCTGGAAGGCTGGAAGGTCTGCGCTGCTGGGCTGGGCAAGGCTTGAGAGGCTCCACCGCGTGATCGAAGAGGAGCGCTGGGAGATCGAACACCACAGAGCACAGGAGAGAGAGGAGCTCTACGAGCTCTACCGCGCGAAGGGCTTCAGTGGAAAGCTTCTGGATGAGGTGATCGAAGTGCTGATGGCAGATGACAACCGCCTTCTAAATATCATGCTAGAAGAGGAGCTCGGTCTCACACTCGAGGTCTACGAACATCCTTTAAAACAGGGCGCGTTTGCAGCACTTGGCGTTTTAGGAGCTGCTGGCTCGCTTCTACTTCTACTCCTCGCTATCCCTTCGTTCGGCCTTCCACTTGGATCTCTCATCTGGATCTCACTTGCTGTTATCCTAGCTACAAGACAGGAGAAGAACCAGGCTTCGCCTGCACTGGTCTGGAATCTCGCTACAGTTGCGATGGTCGCGGCCTTCGCCTTTTTCCTCGTGAAAATACTATGAATACCCCCTATCTCTTTGATGAGTTCTTCGCCTCAGGTAGAGAAGAGAGCATCAGCCCCTTTTTAACACCGAGTTCGCGCAAGTGGGGAAGAAACCTTCCACTTAAAAGCGCAAGCCTATCAGCGCTGCTTCTCGCCCTCTCCTTTTCAGCCTCTTTTTTTAATCCTCTCCTCTCTTCACTCCTTCTCGTTGTCGTCTACTTTCTGGTGGGCACGCCCGCTCTTATCGGCACAGTAGATGACTTGAAGAACTTTGAGATCAATATCGATGTCTTGATGACGCTCGCAGCACTGCTCTCTGTGGTGATAGGCAGTGGAATGGAGGGAGCGCTCCTTCTCGTGCTCTTTGAATTCTCTGCTGCGATGGAAAGCGCAGTGACGCAGAAGACAAAAAGCGCGCTTGTCACGCTGAATCGTCTCTCACCTAGAACCGCTTGCGTAGTGCATGAAGATGGAAGCCTCTTCGAGCAGTCTGTGCGCGAAATCAGTAAAGGCGCAAAGCTTCTGGTAAAAGCCGGTGAGATCGTCCCGCTCGATGGGGTCGTGCTGCAGGGAAGGTCTTCGGTCAATCTCGCACACTTAACAGGAGAGAGCCAGCCCGTCTTCATGCAGCCAGGCGATGAGGTGGCAGCAGGAGCTCTCAATATCGAGGGGGCTCTTACTATCGAAGTCTCTCGAAGCTCTGCCGACTCGACTCTCAGCCGGATCATCAACCTCATCGCCCACGCGCAAGAGGCGAAGCCGCGCCTTGTCCGCCTCATCGACCGTTTTGGAAAAGGCTATGCGCTTATAGTGATGGGCCTCTTCTTCTTCTTTGCGCTTACACTTCCGTGGCTCCTCTCTATCCCCTATCTCGGAACAGAGGGGAGCATCTACCGCGCGCTCACCTTTCTTATTGCCGCGTCGCCCTGCGCACTAATCATCGCAACGCCAACCGCCTATTTAAGCGCGATCTCCTCGTGCGCCAAGCGCGGTATTCTGCTGAAGGGAGGCGTCATCTTTGATGGACTCGCCCGCTGCACGACGATGGCATTCGATAAGACGGGAACGCTGACAACGGGAACGCTGCAGTGCATCTCATTCTCGACTCTGTCTAAAAACTCACCCTACAGCGAAGAGCTCGCTCTCTCTGTGGCTGCTGCAATCGAGCGCAATGCGGTCCATCCGATTGCAGAGGCTATCTTGCGCCTTGCAGAAGAGAGAGGGGTCTCGCCTCATCAGATCGACCACTTTAAATCGACGCCCGGATCTGGTCTTGAGGCGGAGGTTACAACTCAGAAGGGAAAGGTCCACGCCTACATCGGAAATGCAGATTTTGTTCTATTCAGAGCTCCCGCATTTGAAACTCTTCTCTCTAACAAAAGTCTCGAAGGAGAGCTCTCTACTTTTCTCCTTCTTGGCGATGCGCTCTTTGTATTTAAATTTGTCGACGCGATCCGTCCTGGTGCACGCGAGGTTATGCGCACGTTGAAAGAGAAGCAGAAGCTCGACCTCATCATGCTAACAGGAGACCGCATTGAGAACGCGACATATGTAGCAAAGGCGCTTGGAATCGAAGAGGTTTTTGCAGCTCTTCGTCCCGAGCATAAACTTGAAAAGGTGGCCGAGCTTGCGCGCACGAAGGGGCTTGTGATGGTGGGAGATGGAATCAACGACGCTCCTGCTCTTACACGCGCAACGATCGGCATCTCGCTGGGGCGTGTGGCAAGTGCAACCGCGATGGATGCATCCGACGTGATCCTGCTGAGTGAAGAGCTCTCTCTTCTTCCCTGGCTCATCAATAAATCGCGCGATACCCTCTCGATCGTAAAGCAGAATCTATCCCTAGCGCTCGCCGTTATTCTCTTTGCAACCACACCTGCTCTTCTCGGCTTCATCCCTCTGTGGGCCGCTGTCCTCCTTCATGAGGGCGGTACCGTTCTTGTAGGTCTTAACAGCCTTCGCTTGAAAAAATAAATTGAATCGTGTCTAGTGTGGGAATGGCCGCACCACCACAAGACCGTCCCTTCTTAAGAGAACAGCTCAAACAGGCTCTTCAAAAGGAGAGTAAGCGTTTTGAGGAGTTCTACCTCTGGATCTGCGAGCACATGCCTCCCAGCTTTTTCGAGGAGGTTAGGGGCGATAATCTCCTGCTGATCACGCACAATCTGATGGGTCTTAACCTCCAGGAGTTCTTCTCCCACATCCACCTCAAAGGCGGCGCCATCTCCCTCTGCCTCGAGAGCACCGATGCAGACTTAAGAATTTTGAAACACTTCCGCCGTTTTGGCATTAAAGACTACCGCGCCTTTGTCTCTAATGCGGCGCCTCCGCTCCCCGGAACAAATAGCTTCCTCCGCATTGCAATCACAACCTTCACGGGCATGCCAAGCCAGCAGCCCGCTCCCGAGGAGATCATCTCGCAAGAGAGGCAGAAAGAGCTTTTAGAGCTTGTCAGAACGCGCAACCCTCAAGTGACCGATGCAGAGTTTAAAAAGCTGATCGAGGGGATGAATCCCCGCTTTCTAAAAGCGCTTGGGACCGAGAGGCTGATCGCAGCACTCGACATGTTCTTCCGCGCGGAGACGCGCGACCACTGCCAGTATGAGGTGAAGAGAGTTGAAGACTGGGAGAAGAGAAAAGACTCCCCTTCGCTCCAGATCGTGCTCGCCTGGCGCAATGTGCCCAAGCATGGCTTCCTCTACAGACTCGCTAAGATGATCCACAGGCACAGCCTTGCGATCAAACGCGTCAACACCACCTACATCGATCCCTACAGCAGCAAGAACGTTCTAATCATGTCCCTGGGACTCCATGGCATCAGCGGAAAAGCGGCATGGGAAGAGGCGGACGTCCTCGACTTCTTGCGCGAGCTCGTCACTCTAAAATATTTTGAAGGGATGGAGTCGATCGAATCGCTCTTTGTCGATTCGGGCCTCGTGCGCGGCAACATTGGCCATCTGATTAAGTCGATGATCTCCTTCGTCCACCAGGTGCTTGTGCATGAAGATGTGCACATGTACTCCCTCTCGCAAGTCGAAGAGGGGTTCAGCCGCCATCCCGAACTCATCGTGCAGATCTGCGAAGCCTTCGAATGGAAGTTCAATCCCGAGAAGCACAACCTCGTCAAATACGAGACGATCCGCGAGAGCCTTCTTAAGCTCGTTAACGAGCTAGATACTGGACAGGAGCTGAACGACAAGAGACGCAAAAACATCCTGAAACAGGCGCTCAACTTCGTCCACTTTACGCAGAAGACAAACTTCTATCGCAACAACAAGACGGCGCTCTCCTTCCGGCTAGATCCCAACTATCTTTCGCATGCGCCCTACGACTACAAAGAAAAATTCCCCGAGCTCCCCTACGCGATCTTCTTCATGAAAGGCATGTACTTCATCGGATTCCACGTCCGCTTTAAAGACCTCTCGCGCGGCGGACTTCGCACCGTCTTTCCAGAGAAGATGGAGCAGCTGCTCGTCGAGAGAAACAACGTCTTCGCAGAATGCTACGGCCTCGCCTACACGCAGCAGAAGAAGAACAAGGACATCCCAGAGGGCGGAGCCAAAGCGGTTATTCTGCTCGAGCCCTACGAGAGGCTCCTTGCCGAGGGAGAGATCTATGCAAAAGAGCTAGAAGAGGCGGGATTAAAACTCTCCGAGATTCAAGAGAGAACGCTCGCCTTCGATAAAGAGCATAAGCTCGAATACCTCCACCAGAGCCAGCGCGCCTACGTCGAGAGCTTCCTCACGCTCGTTAACTGCGAAGCAGATGGAACGTTAAAAGCTAAAGATGTCGTCGACTACTGGAAGAAGCCCGAGTATATCTATCTCGGACCAGATGAGAACATGCACAATGAGATGATCGTCTGGATCGCAAACTTCAGCAAGCGTCAAGGCTACAAGCCCGGAAGCTCCTTTATCAGCAGCAAGCCCGGCGCTGGCATCAATCACAAGGAGTATGGCGTCACCTCTCTAGGCGTTAACGTCTATGTAGAAGAGGTCTTACGCTATCTCGGCATCGACCCTACCAAAGACCCCTTCACCATTAAAATGTCGGGCGGACCCGATGGAGATGTCGCAGGAAATGAGATCTTAAACCTCGCGCGCTTCTATCCGAAGACTGCAAAACTCGTTGCCCTCACCGACGTCTCTGGAACGATCTTCGATCCTCAAGGACTCGACCTTCCTACCATGGAGAAGCTCTTTCACGAGGTGAAGGCGATTCGCTTCTATCCTCCAGAGAAGCTCTCAGAGGGGGGCTTTCTCCTCGACCTTCGCTCGAAGAGAGAGCAGACCGCTTATGCCCAGCAGACGCTCTGCTGGAGAAAGAAGGGAGGCAAACTGATTGAAGAGTGGCTCTCTGGAAATGAGATGAACCACCTCTTCCGCAGCAATGTGCACCAGACCAAGGCGGACATCTTTGTTCCGGGCGGAGGCCGCCCCCGCACACTTAACGATAATAACTACAAAGACTACCTCGATGCCGAAGAGCACCCCACCTCAAAAGCCGTTGTCGAAGGCGCCAACCTCTATATCACTCCATGGGCGCGCAAATCGCTTGAGAAATTGCAGCTGCTAATCATTAAGGATAGCTCTGCAAATAAAGGAGGCGTGATCTGCTCCTCATTTGAGGTCCTCTGCGGCCTCTGCCTCTCCGAAGAGGAGTTCATCAAGGAGAAGCCAGTCCTCATGAAGGAGATCCTCGAGATCATCCGCGGAAGAGCTAAAGATGAGGCGCAGCTCCTCCTTCGCACACACAAGCAGACCGGCTCCTTCTTAACCGATATCTCCGACTGGATCTCAGAGAAGATCAACTCGTTTACCTACGAACTTCTCGACTACCTGGTAACCCAGACCCTCAGTAACGACCCGGAAGACCCTCTTATCCGATGCCTCCTTAATTACTGCCCTCCGCTGCTTAGATCGCGCTATCAGAAGCGGATCCTACTGGAGATACCCGATATCCATAAGAAGGCGATAATCGCCTGCTATATCTCTTCCAGGCTGGTCTACAGTCGCGGGCTCGACTGGGCCCCCTCCGTGGTCGATGTCCTCCCCCTCATCGCACACGATCCTGCAATCATAGAGCCTTAATAATCAATACGATACAAAACAATCAAGCAGTCATCTTATCCGACTGCTAAATTTTTGTTGCGTTTACCTTTCACGCTTTGCTATAATCGGGGATAAATCAAAAAATCTCGGCAAAACAAGTGAAGAACATCACTCCTAAAAAGCCCCCTAAAGACCAGCGAGAGAAGCTCGTTCTTCTCGGGCTGGTCGAGCTCTATCTTAAAACGGGCTCCCCAATCGGCTCTAACACGCTTAGAGAGAACGGGTTTGAAAACATCAGCTCTGCCACCATCCGCAACTACTTCGTCCGGCTCGAGGAAGAGGGCTACTTGAAACAGCAGCACTCCTCTGGTGGACGCACTCCTACCTCCTTAGCATTAAAGCTTTACGCTCAATCCCACCTCGAATCTTCGGCCTCTCAAGATAAGGAGAACGAGCTCCTCTACGCCAAGCTGGTTAGACAGAGCCGAGGCATTGCCGCCTACCTGCAGGAAGCTGCCGAAATCATCAGCGAAAAGACGGGCTGTGCGGTCTTTCTGTCAGCTCCCCGTTTCGACCAGGACTTTGTTTTAGACATCAAACTGCTCAGCATCGACCAGAACCGCTGCCTCTGCGTCCTCGTTACAGACTTCGGGATGGTCCACACTGAGATCCTCCACACCGAGAAGAAGCTGAGCAACTTCAGCTTAAAACGCCTCGAAGCCTACTTCCACTGGCGCATTACTGGCATCGATAAGCCCGAGCTCTCTTCCGACGAGGAGAAGATCGCCACCCGCTTCTACCGCGAGATCATGCTGCGCCACATCGTCAGCTACAACAACTTCACCGCAGAAGACATCTACAAAACGGGCTTCTCAAAGCTCCTCAGCTATCCAGACTTTAATAACACGCTCTCTCTTGCAAGCGGCCTCTCCCTCTTTGAAAATCCAAACACGATGCGCACCATGCTCGGCGAGTGCTGCAAAGCAAACAGCCTGCTCTGCTGGATCGGCGACGATCTGCACGAGCACGCTCCGCAAGTCTCCTCCTGTTCTGTGATTGCGATCCCCTACCGCATCAACCAGACAGTAGTCGGCGCCCTTGCCATCTTAGGCCCGCTGCGCATCTCCTACCCTCGCCTCTTCAGCATCCTTAAAACAGCATCGGACGCGATCACAGAGACGCTAACGAGAAGCATGTACAAATTTAAAATCACATTCCGCCAACCAGAGGCGCCACACCTTGACTATAAAAAATCCGCTGGCCCGCGCGATACACCGCACGGCCTCCTTGTGGAAAATCAAACTGAAGAATTTGGAGCATTTCATGAGTGAAAACGAGACCCCAAAAGAAGAAAAAGAAGAGAGCTCCCCGGCGCCAGAACTAGATAAGACAGCGCAACTCGAAGCTGAGATTAAAGAGTGGAAAGACAAACATCTGCGCACGCTTGCAGAGATGGAGAATAGCCGCAAGCGCATGCAGAAAGAGAAGCAGGACTCTGTGCGTTACGCGATGGAGAACCTCTTTGCAGACCTGCTTGGACCTGTCGACAACTTGGAGAATGCTCTCGCATTCACAGACAAGATGTCGGACGAGACCAAGAAGTGGGCAGTAGGCTTTCAGATGATTCTTGGGCAGTTTAAAGAGCTGCTCACAGCAAACAACGTTCAGCCGTTTGAATCGATTGGCATGCAGTTTGATCCGCACAAACACCAAGCGATTGAGATGGAAGAGACAGAAGACAAACCCGAAGGAGTGATCCTTCAAGAGTTCGTTAAAGGATACAGATGCGGTGATCGCATCATCCGCCCAGCGCGTGTAAAAGTGGCGAAAAAGCCCTCTTCAGCGCCCGCGGAACCAAACTAAATTAAAAAAAAGGAGAAACACACTATGACCGAACAGAAAAGTTCTCAGAAAAAAGGCCGCATCATCGGTATCGACCTTGGAACCACAAACTCCTGCGTTGCGATCATGGAGGGCGGAGCCCCTGTGGTTATCGCGAGTGCAGAGGGCACACGTACAACACCTTCGATCGTCTCTTACAAAGGTGGAGAGCGCCTCGTTGGTATCCCTGCAAAAAGACAGGCAGTCACAAACCCAGAGAGAACGATCTACTCAGCTAAGCGCTTCATCGGCCGCAAGTTCTCTGAAGCACAGAGCGAGATCAAGACCGTTCCTTACAAAGTTACACAGAACGCCAACGGCGATGCGGTTTTTGAGATCGACGGCAAAGCTGTGAGCCCAGAAGAGGTTGCAGCACAAGTTCTGATCAAGATGAAAGAGACAGCAGAGGCCTACCTCGGCGAAAAAGTAACAGAAGCGGTTATTACCGTTCCTGCCTACTTTAACGACTCTCAGAGACAGTCGACAAAAGATGCGGGCCGCATTGCGGGCCTCGACGTTAAACGTATCATTCCAGAGCCGACAGCAGCAGCTCTCGCCTACGGACTCGATAAGCAGAGCGATAAGAAGATCGCTGTGTTCGACTTGGGCGGCGGTACATTCGATATCTCGATCCTAGAGATCGGCGATGGCGTCTTCGAAGTACTCTCAACCAACGGCGATACCCACCTTGGTGGAGACGACTTCGACAACGCAATTCTCCACTGGATTCTCGATGAGTTCAAGAGAGAGAATGGCATCGACCTCAGCAAAGATAAGATGGCGCTCCAGCGTCTTCGCGATGCTGCTGAGAAGGCGAAGATCGAACTCTCTGGCACACAGACAACAGAGATCAACCAGCCCTTTATCACAATGGATGCAACTGGTCCGAAGCACCTCGCCTTGACGCTGACACGCGCCAAGCTCGAGAGCCTCACTCACAACCTGATTGAGCGCACAAAAGAGCCCTGCTTAAAGGCTCTGAAAGATGCTGGCCTCACAGCTAGCCAGATCGACGAGGTCATTCTTGTCGGCGGTATGATCCGTATGCCAGCTGTAGAGAAGAAGGTCACTGAGATCTTCGGAAAAGAGCCTCATAAAGGCGTGAACCCCGACGAAGTTGTGGCCGTTGGCGCTGCAATTCAGGGCGGCGTTCTCGGTGGAGAAGTGAAAGACGTTCTCCTCCTCGACGTCATCCCCCTAACACTCGGTATCGAGACGATGGGCGGAGTGTTAACACCGCTTGTTGAGCGCAACACGACGATCCCAACTCAGAAGAAGCAGGTCTTTTCAACTGCCGCTGACAACCAGCCTGCAGTGACCATCGTGGTCCTCCAGGGTGAGAGAAAGATGGCAAAAGACAACAAAGAGATCGGTAGATTCGACCTCACCGACATCCCGCCAGCTCCGCGCGGCGTGCCTCAAATTGAGGTCGCCTTCGACATCGATGCCGATGGTATCCTTCACGTCTCTGCTAAGGACATGCAGTCTGGCAAGTCGCAGAAGATCCGCATCGAAGCTAAGTCGGGCTTAAGCGAAGCTGAAGTTAAGCGCATGCTCCGCGATGCAGAGGAGCACGCTGAAGAGGATAAGAAGGCCAAAGAGACGATTGAAGCGAGAAATGAGGCGGACTCACTCGCCTTCCGCGCTCAGAAGGCCCTCACCGACCATAAAGACCGCGTCCCACAAGATGTCGCAGCAAGCGTTCAGAGCAAGATCGACGCTGTGAAAAAAGCCCTTGAAGGCAGCGACATTGCGACCATTAAGGCCGCAACGGAAGAGCTGAATCAGATGATGCAGAAGATCGGTGGATCGATGCAGCAGCCTGATGCAGCAGCTGGTGCCGCGGCTGGCCCGCAAGCGGGCCCTTCTCAAGAGGCTCAAGGTAAGCAGGGCAAGCCTGATATCGAAGAGGCTGAAGTCGAGATCCTCGACGACGAGAAGAAGTAGTCCTTAACTAGACACTTTCTGAAAAGAGAGGGGAGGCCCAAAAGGCCTCCCTTTTTATTTATAATAATTAATTGACATTTAATTGCAAATTATATACAATTATCTTTAATTTTATTAAAAATAAGGATACAATGACTTCATTAAAGCCAGTTTCTTCTATTATTGCAGACTTTTGCGGCGATAATAACGGCTGGGACGCCGAAGGCCTAAGCCGCGCAGTTATCGGAGGAGTTCTTATCAATACGAACAGACCTCTACTTGAGATCGAAGGCAACCCCCTGCCCATACACCTCCAGCAGCTAGTCGTCTCTTTTCTCTTTTTTAAAAAAGATAAAGACAACGAGATGCTACGCATCTGGTGTAAATTCGACGTAGCGCCACCTTTTATTGAAGACTACTGCCTTAGAACCGGCCTCGCTTTTTCAAGGCATATGCAAGGGATCACCGGTTGCTGCATTGATGATAGCGACTCGCTCACCCTTTCCGGAAACTTCATAGAACTTGGAGGATTTCGAAAACGGTTTCCGGTTGTTGCTGCTTCTGCAGTTGAAGCATCTATCTCTCATGAATTTGCCCTCTCTCGTTGGCAAGATCAAGAGAAGCTCCATTTGAATAATCTTCCTGACCACACCGATGGGGATATCAGCAAACTACTCGCTCCTTGCGGCCAGATACGCAAACTCTCAATCAAGAACTCTCCTCGTCTTTTCTCATTGGGATTTTTGCCCGGCTTTCACCACTTAACCAGCTTAACGCTAGTACTTCCTCAGCTCAGAAATAAACAGCCCGCACATCTTGTTCCTTTGGAAGAGGTCGACCTCACGCCCGTTGATAAGACAGTTCCATCCTTTGATCTTTCAAAATTCCAGCTACCAGAATTAACAGATCTCACCGTCTCTTGCGGCCCCCACCTGTTTCAAGTTGATGCAAGACACTTCCCAAAATTAGATTGGGTGACCGTCACTCTAAATAGAATAAATGATGGAGATGAGTGTCCTACGGGCAGAAAGTTTCTCTTCCTCAACAAGGACCAGCAGTGCACGGTCGACTGGGTGCCTTCTAACATTACGATTAGCGGCAAGCCTGTCAGCGACTGGCTCACTGTTATCAGAGAAGAGCCCAAAAAAGAGGAGTCTAAAAACGACTCCGCAGCTCTCATACCTGCAGGCATGAGCCTCTCATAACAAGGAAAAATACTATGACTTCATTAAAGCCAGTTTCTTCGATCATTGCAGACTTTTGCGGCGATAATACCGACTTTAACGCAGCCGCAATGAGCTGCGAGCTGATGACCCAGTGCGTCATCGATGAGCATAGAAAGCCCCTGCTTGAGATCGAAGGCAACCCCCTGCCCATACATCTCCAACAGCTAGTTGTCTCTTTTCTCTACTCTGAACAGGAAAAGAGCAAGATAATGCGTCGCGTAATAAAACTAGAGATCGCACCACCCTTTATTGAAGATCTCTGCCGTCGAACCGGTCTTTCTTTCTCAAGGCATATGAGAGAGATACCCTGCTTCAGCCTAGCTGAGAGCAGCTCACTCTCTCTTTCCAAAAACTCTGTGGGATTTTTCAGGGCAGCTAAAAGCAATACCGTCTCTATTTCTCACGAGTTTGCCCTCTCTCGCTGGCAAAATCGGGATATGCTCACGTTGGATGATCTTCCTGAACATTCCGATGGAGATCTAGCCAAGCTGCTTGCGCCCTGCAGTCAGGTGTGCAGACTCTATGTTAGTAACGCTCCTCGTCTTTTCACTTTAGAATTTGTACCAAATTTTCAGCAGTTAACCAAATTGTCTCTAACGCTTCCTCAACTCCGAAATAAACAGCCTATCCATCTCATTCCTTCAGAGGAGATTGATCTGACACCTGTTGATCCAACTATTCCGCTTTTTGACCTTTCAAAAATTCAGCTGCCTCTATTAACGGCTCTCGATGTTGAGTACGGCCCTCAACTATTTCAAATTGATGCGAGACACTTTCCGAAATTAAACACAGTGGGCGTGGTTTTATATGGCATTATAGAAGACGGAACGGAGTGCCCAACCGGCAGAAAGGTTCTCCTGCTGGGAAATCAGCAGTGCACGGTCGACTGCGCACCTTCTTACATTAGAATTGGCGGTAAGACCGTCCACGACTGGCTCACCGTTATTCGAGAAGAGCCCAAAAAAGAGGAGTCTAAAGGCGACTTCAAAGCTGGCCTGTCTGCTGGCCTCAGCCTCTCCTAATTCTTCTTTGGAGCGCGCGACCTGGCGCCGCTTTTCTCGAGATCGACCCGGCGATCTCTCCCTTAAAGAACTCCTTCCTGAAGAAAGGAGATTCTCTTCGGCTAAGGATAAAAGAGAATATGAATCCCGCCTAGACCCGGCCCTGAAAGAGCCGGGATTGCGGCGAGGGGCCGTTCAAAGAAACATCGTCAAGCCGATGTTGAAAAAAGCGGAGACGAGTCTCCGCACTCCAAAAAGATCGTATTTTGAGGCCCAAGAGGCCTTCCTTTTTTATCCTAAAAAACCACAAATTAAAGTAATTTTTATAAATTACTTTAAAATAAAAAATGTGTTATAGTTTAACATATTTTAAATAAATTTGTGAGTTAATATGACTTCATTAAAGCCAGTCTCTTCGATCATTGCAGACTTTTGCGGCGATAATAACGGCTGGGACGCCGAAGGTTTAAGTCGCGCGGTTATCGGAGGAGTTCTTATCAATACGAACAGACCTCTGCTTGAGATCGAGGGTAATCCACTACCCGTACGCCTCCAACAGCTTGTTGTCTCTTATCTAAAATTTGATTGGGAAAAGTCGCCTATTAGAGCATCTGATCTTTTTGTTGAGGATCTCTGTCTAAGAACTGAAATAGCATCTTCTAGGCACTTTCAGAGCGTCTTTTTAACACGGTGGGAAGATGATTCGAGCATCGGCATTCACAACACCCTCTCAGCTCAACCAGAGCTAGAACCCGTACACTCGCTTACCCTCGGTTCGGAACTACGTTCGCGAATCAGCTGCATCGTTTCTCCTGAGCACGTATTAACACGGTGGAAAAAGCAGGATGTTCTCTGTTTAGAAAAAGTCGGTTATACCGATCAAGATCTGACTAAACTTCTTGCTTCTTGTGGTCAGTTGAGCAATCTTTATATCTTTGAATCTCCACGCCTTTTCACTTTAGAATTCTTATCTCATCTCACTGATTTGACCAGTTTAACATTGAAACTCCCTCAACTTAGAAACGAGCAGCCTGCGCATCTCGTACCTTTAAGAGAGGTCGACCTTACAAAATCTGTCGATGAGCCCCCCTCTTTCGATCTAGGAAAATTTAACTTACCAAAATTATGTTGGCTTCGAATTCAAGCGTGGGGACCCCAGCTCTTTGTCGTTGATGCAAGAAGATGTAGCAGATTGCACCATGTTGAGATAACTCTTGAAGGCGCAAGAAAAAATGGCGAGTACCCAACAGGCAGAAAATTCTTATACCTCAGCGCTACCGACTGCGTGGTCGATTACCTTCCTAAATCTATCAGAATTGAAGGAAAGATCACCCCTGACTGGCTCACCGTTATCCGAGAAGAGCCCAAAAAAGAAGAGTCTAAAAATGACTCCGCAGCTCGCCTGCCCGCAGGCATGAGCCTCTCCTAAGCCAAAGCTTCTTTCTTTGACCGAACGAAGAGAGGTCCCTGGGGTGCGGCGCTCCGCGCCGCCCTGACTTCTTCTTGAGCAGAACCGTCAGCGAAACCTTTAAAAAATTAAGGCGGCGCAGAGCGCACGCACTCCAGGGATTTCGCTCCGCTCAATCAAAGAAAGATTACATTTTGATGGGAAGGGAGCCGGTGGGGATGAGCTTGCCGTAGACAAGGTCGCGGGCGGCTTCAAAGGTGTCGGGATCCTCTTCGTAGGCAGCGATGAGCGCAGAGGTAGTGGGCAGGACGCGCAGAGCGTAGGGAGTGCCAAAGAGGATGAGTGTGGTGGGGGTCCTTAATTCTGAGAGGAGTTTTAGCTCCTCCTCTTTTAATCCAAAATTGGGCTGCTGCTGGTTGACGTTGCAAAGCGCAACGATCAGCATATCGTAGGCGCCCTCTCGCTCGGGAAGCTGGGTCAGATTTACTAGCTCTGCACCCTGAGCTTTAAAGAGATCGGTGAGAAGCTGACTCTCTCGCCCAATCTGAATAAGCGCTGCACGGGCATGAGGCTTAAGAGGCAGTGCGTGCCTCTCATTTCTAACAAGTGTGATCGCTTCGCGAAAGAGGCGGCGCTTCAACTGCTTGGCTTCAAGTGTCGTGATCTCTTCTTTTGAAGCGCGTTCTTCACGCATGTGAACTTTGAGCTCTTCCTTAAATTTTAAGACTTTTAGTACGCGCTGGTCGAGCTCCTCTTCCGAAAGGCTCTTACTCTCTACTGCTCTCTTGATTCCAAAAAATGCTTGAGGAAGCTGCACGCGCAGAATCTC
Organism: Chlamydiales bacterium; assembly: GCA_016185065.1. Classification (NCBI taxonomy): domain Bacteria; kingdom Pseudomonadati; phylum Chlamydiota; class Chlamydiia; order Chlamydiales; species Chlamydiales bacterium. Next base: position 133,210 of record JACPOL010000005.1, on the reverse strand, counting down.
ATCGATATTGGGTGCGATATGATCGCCATAGAGGAGAAGGTCGTGGCCTGCGTTAAAGGCTCCAAGTGCGACCTTATCTGTCTCTGCAAAGAGGCTTATCGCCTTCATGTTCAGCGCGTCGCTGATGACTATCCCTTTGAAGCCCATCTTCTTTTTTAAGAGGTCTGTGACGATAGAGCGCGAAAGCGTGACGGGCATGAGATCATCGAGTTCAGGCACGAGAAGATGTCCGGTCACGAGAGTCATCGCTCCTTTATCGATCAGCTTCTGGAAGGGGTAGAGCTCCACACTTTCTAAACGGTCGAGGGTAAAGGGAATAGTAGGCAGTGCTTGATGAGAGTCGAGGTTAGTATCTCCATGCCCGATGAAGTGTTTGATGCTCGCAGCCACGCCACTCTCTTGCAACCCCTCCATAAAAAGGGCTGCGCGCTCTGCAACCTCTTGAGGATTATCTCCGAAAGAGCGCATGTGGATAATCGGGTTTTTGGGGTTGATATTCACATCGACAACAGGAGCAAAGTTGAGATGGAGTCCGACGATTTTACACTGACGTCCAATCTCTTTTCCAAGCTCGTAGATGAGCTGCTTATTCTGAATGGCACCGAGGGTAAGGTTCCTGGGAAAAGAGAGGGTGTTTTCAAGCCGCATCCCGAGGCCCCACTCGGCGTCTCCGGTGCAGAGAAGAGGGACTTTCGCAAGGTGCTGGAGAGTGCTTATCAGCTGTAGTTGCCCCTCTGAGCTCCCCTGCTTCAGAATGATGCCGCCGATGTGAAACTTCTCAATCGCCACTTGCAGGTCGGCAAGGTGATCCTCGCCTCGCAGCGGGCACGCTGGCATGATGAAGAGCTGGCCGATCTTCTCATCGAGGCTCATCTCCTCCAGCCTCTCCTCTGCCCACCCCGCATACAGCTGCGGCATCATGAGAACTAATAGCGCACAAACCAGCCTCTTCACAATCTCTCCCGATTCGACTTTAGAAAAATCTACTGAAGACGCGGATGAGGTCGTGGTAGGTGAGGTAGACGAAGAGAGCGACAAGCAGGACGATGAATGGGATGATGAGCTTCTCCATCGTCTTGGCCTTAATCGGCTTCTTCGTGACCATCTCGACAAGCGAGAAGCAGATGTGACCGCCGTCTAACACGGGGATTGGAAGAAGATTCAACAGACCGAGGTTTAAGCTGATTAGCCCCATCCAGAAGAGGGCTTCCTTAGCTCCGATGGTCCAGCTGTGGTGGATGACCTCGACGATTCCAACAGGGCCCGCCATCCATTTCGGATTTAGAGCGCCTGTGAAGAGGCCTGTGATCGTGCGCCAAGTATCTTGGAGAATCGTGCCAAAGATAGAGAAGGGCGAGGGATTGTAGCTGACAAAAACGTCTTGCAAAGTGATTCCAAGCTTAACGCGCTGCTGATCGTTCTCAAACTGGCGCATCGCCTCAGCTTTCTTCTTCGGATTTTCAATTGCTTCAATCTGCTTTCTCTGCTCGCTCTCTTTCTGTTCAAGCCAGCTTCTCTGTGCGCTTGTGAGAGGAAACTCGGAGAGCGGACGCGGTGTGATGGGAGAGAGGAGATAGAAGTTTTTTGCTTGCGAAACGGCCTTCGCAGTTCCCAGCGCTCCAGTGATTTCGGAGACAGCTTGCCAGTCGGTGTGCTTAATAAAATAGCTATCGGCATCTTTCCACGAGAGCGAAGGGTTTTCGCTCATGCGCTCTACAATGACGCGCACGCGTCTATTCTGTATCTCTTTGAAAAGATCAGCAGAAGTTGCAACTGCGATACCATCGACAGCTAAGATGCGATCTCCAACTTCAAGAGGAGCGGAAGCGGCAGAGCGCTGGGCATTCTGATATCTGCACTCTTTGGAGTTCTCATCGAGGTAGACGACCTCTCTCTCTACAACGGCGTTAGGGTCCAAGTTGTAAGGGATGAAAAAGAGCTGATCGACACGGGTTTTAAAACCGCCTGCGTGCTGCCAGTCGTCGAGCTCGGCTCTTTCAGCTGGTGTGAACTTGACATCGCCGACTTTTAAGCGAGGGATGCGGGTGAGAAAGGTCGTCTCTCCGCGCTGCACTGTAAGAAGGGTCTTTGGTTCGTTGATAAGCCCGCTAAGCTGGTTGAGAGAGAAGATAAGCTCGCCATCTACCCAGACGATGCGATCCTTATACTGGATTCCGCTGTCATACATGGGCGAGCCAGCTTGAAATGTGTTCTCGTCTCCGTTGCGCTGCCTGTCATAAACGAGAAAGCTTGCTGGGCTGAATATGCCGATCGTAGTAAACGAGGGGTCTGCTGAAAGAGGATTTGGATAGGTGGGAAGGTTGTAATCGAAGGGCTCCTTCTGGAGACTGGTGTAGTCGATCTTATTCCCCTTTATCTCGCAGCTCTTCTCTTGAGTCACAGAGGCGTAAAGGAGATCTTTGAAGCCAGTGAAGGGCTTGTTGTTATATTCGGTGATCTGATCGCCGGGTCTTACTCCTTTATCATAAATAGCAGAGCAGGAGTCCATCCAGCCGATCAGGCTTGTGAACTCGGCAAAGGGTTTATCTCTTCCTCCGGTTAACCAGATGGCGCTAAAAGCTGCGAAAGCGAAGATGATATTAAATACGGGGCCCATGACGGCGACCTTAATTCTATCGATGGGTCTCTTTCCAAAGAAGCCATCGGGGATCTGGTGGGGCTCCTGCGAACCCTTCTTCTCCATTCCTTTGATGCGAACGTAGCCTCCGAAGGGCAGCCAGCCGACCTGCCACTTCACTCCCTTATGTTCCCAGCTGAAGATCGCCTTGCCAAACCCGATGCTGAAAGCTTCGACGGTCATGCCGACGCGTCTTGCGACAAAGTAGTGGCCGAGCTCGTGGATGAAGACCAGAAGACCTAATCCGAAGGCCGCTAGAACGGCGTAAAAAATACTCTGAATCATTTTTTTACCTATTAGAGAGTGTCTGCAAATGCAAACAACATGCTTTTTTAGTCTTTCTTATATCTTCAACGCCTGCTCTTTTGCGAGCTCGTCGATCTCTAGGATCGTCTCTAAAGAGGGGCTGCTTTCAACTTGATGAGAGGATAGCAGCTGCTCGAGTTTATGTCCGATCTCTTGCCAGCCAAATGCTCCTTGCAGGAATCTAGAGACGAGGATCTCATTCGCCGCATTTAAATAACAGGGCATGCTTCCGCCCTGCCTAATCGCCTCGTAACCGAGCTGGAGGCAAGGAAATTTAGTGTGATCTGGAGGGAAAAACTGGAGGGAGAAGGCCTTTGAAAAATCGAATGGGCGCAGAAAGCCTTCGAGCCGCTCTGGATAGGTTAGCGCATATTGAATCGGAAGAGCCATGTCCGTCTCCGAGAGCTGGGCGAGCATCGAGCCATCGATCATCTCGATCATGCTGTGAATGGTGCTTTGGGGATGGATCACCACGTCGATCTTATCAACAGGGATTCCAAATAAGAAGTGGGCTTCGATCACTTCGAACCCCTTATTCATGAGAGTGGAGGAGTCGATGCTATTTTTGGGGCCCATACGCCAGGTAGGATGTGCGAGGGCCTGCTCGGCGCCCATCTTGGCAAGCTCTTCAGGCTTCGTGTGTAGAAAGGGGCCACCCGACGCCGTCACAATAACACGCCTGACATGCTCTCTCTTCTCTTTGCGTAGACACTGGAAGAGGGCGCTATGTTCGCTATCGATGGGGATGAGCTGCACCCCCTTCTTTCGAACAAGTTCCATGATGTACTCACCAGCGGAGACGAGCGCCTCCTTGTTGGCAAGGGCGACATCTTTTCCACAATTGATTGCTTGGACTGTCGGTTGAATGCCCAGAGTTCCCGTGATGGCAGAGACGACGAGATCGACAGAGTTAAGAGAAGCGGCCTCTAGCAGTCCCTCCATTCCCCCCACAACTCTGATGTAGGGAAGGCGGCGCTGAAGTTCTAGAGCTTTGTCCTTATCGTAGACGGCGATGAGTTCTGGATAGAACTCCTGGGCTTGCTCTTGTAGAAGATCGATCTGAGATTTTGCGGCAAGCGCTCTGATCTGCACTTTTGGGAAGAGATGTCGAACCACTTTAAGTGTGTTCTTTCCGATCGAACCGGTACTTCCTAAAACTGCAATTCTTTTTGGAAAACCATCTTTCTTAATCACGGATCTATCCAACAACTAAACTAAGTTCTCTGCATCTCCTCTACGCGCTTCTTCCATCTACTCTTTACCACCCACTGGGTGATAAGGCCGCGCTCTGGAGCAAAAAGCACAGCGAGAAGGTAGATGAGACCGATCATGGTAACCACCAGACCAGCCGTAGATAGAGGGAGATGATAGCAGGAAAGCAGATGTCGCGCTAGAGCTATTGATATAAGCGAGGAGAGGCTGCCGATAAGAGCGGCAATTAGAATAAGCTTAGGAAGGCGGTCTGTGAATAGACGCGCTGTCAAGACGGGACCGACGAGAAAGGCTAGGAAGAGGAGAACTCCGACCGCCCGAAAAGCGCCTATCGAAGTTGCAGAGACCAGGACCATGAGAAAGTAGGTGTAAAAGAGGGGGGAGAATCCCAGCGTCCGCGCGTGTGCAGAATCGAAAGAGACGAGCGTAAACTGTTTAAAAAAGCAGACGACGGTAATCAGGGTGATCAGTCCGACAGAAAACACGAGCTTGAGGTCGTCAACGTGAAGGGCGTCGATGTTCCCCATGATCGCCTCAACACCAAGGTGGACGTTGCGCGTAAAAAGGGTGACAAAGAGAATGCCAAGTGCAAAGAGCGTGTTAAAAACGAGGCCGATACTGGCATCTTCCTGAAGGCGCATCAGATGGGTCAGAATCTGAGTTAAGACCGTCGTTACAAGCCCTGTAATTAATGAGGCGCCAAGCAGTATTGGGAGGCTAAATCCCTCTGTGGTAATCGCCTGAGAGCAGATGAGGAAGGCGGAGACGATTCCCAGCAGGATTGTGTGCGAAAGAGAGTTGGCAAGCATCGTCATTCTTCTGAGGACGAGAAAGGTGCCGACAAGAGCCGAGCTGACTGCAATCGCGACTAGGACAAGCAGCTGGATCTCATCTGAGGCGAGGGGCCCCACTGAGGAGTCGAAAGTGAGCCATCTTCCAAGGCGGCCAAAGAGAACAGAGAAAAACTCAAAAAAATCTTTATTCCAATAGGGGTTAGACATGGATCCTCCCTGGAATTGGCTGCTGGTGCGGATCGTGCGTCGGATCTTCTAGGAACTCTGTGAGTTCTCTCTCTAAATGAGGGGTGAGAATGTGCTCCATCTCCTCGGCGCTATGGTGAACCTTCTCTACACCCTGGCCTAAAGAAACAAGATAGAGCTCCCACAGCCTGTGGAGGCGAACGATCTCGGCAGAGCGCCTTCTCCCCTTCTCCGATAAGCGAAATTGTCCCTTCTCCCCCTTCTCTACCCAGCCTTTGAAAAGAAGCCTATAGAGCTGAAAAGTGGAGACCTTACCGGATGCTCTCTGCCACCCCTCCCCTCCTCTCCAGAGCGCCTTAAGAGCATTCTCCAATCTACACTTATCTTTAAAGCGAGCGATGCGCAGGATGCGGCTAAAGAGCCCTGTCGTTGGAGAAAAGAGAAGAGAGAGCGCGCAGATCAGGGAGGCGCTAAGCAGGATCATGGGCCCCGTCGGGAGAGAGATCGCCTCTCCCTGATCAAAGAGCTTGGGGAGCTCCATTGAAAGAAAATTTCCAAAGAAACCACTTAATGCTCCAAACGCGCCAGCTAGCACGAAGAGAAGCCACATGCGGTGGGTGAGCTGCCTTGCGGCAACTGCGGGAGCAACGAGCATGCCCGACATGAGGACGACTCCTACGCTTCGGATCCCGATGACAATGGCGAGGACGAGAAGGAGAAAGAGGAGAGCATCGACAAGTTTAACGCGAGCACCAAGAGTCTTAGCGAGCTGTCGATCGAAATTAATAAGTTGAAGCGGCCGGTAGAGAAAAAAGAGAAAGAAAACGGTCGCAGCGAGCAGGATAGAGTAGATACCCACGTGAAGGGCGGTCATCGTCGCCACCTGTCCGTAAAGAAAGAGATGGATCTGATTGTACCAGAGAGGGTGGGTCATCTGGATGCGGCTTGCAATGAGTATTCCAATACCAAAAAGAACGGAGAGCGCAAAACAGAGCGCAGCATCGCTCTTCACCCCAAGACGGCGCTCCATGAACTCTACGAGCAGAAGACCTCCAAGAGAGGAGAGAAAAGCGCATCCGAGAATCACAAGACTTGCAAACTCACCAACTGAGGTAAAGACCGTCGCAAGAAGTAGAGCTCCGATAACGATACCTGGATAAGCCGAATGTGAGAGAGCCTCTGCAAGCAAGCAGCGCTTTCGAAGAAAGGCGACTACCCCAATGAGCGAAGAGGCGACGCACATCAGAATGCTGCCTATCGTTGGCGCCCATAAAAGAGGGTCTGTAAAATAATTCAGCATTACTTAAGTCCCGCCGTCGTATTCTGTGAGATTCTCGCAGCTTCATCGAGAAGCATGCTTCCCTTGCCGTAGGTGCGAAGAAGATGGTCGCGATGAAAGACCTCGCTCACGGGTCCGCTTGCAACGAGACAGGTATTGAGCATGAGCAGCCACTTAAAATAGCGATCGACAGTGCTCAGATCGTGATGGACAATGATCAGCGTCTTTCCTTGAGATGCAAGCTCTTCAAATAGAGCGACAAGCTCTTTCTCTGTTCCATTGTCTACACCTGCAAACGGCTCATCCATCATATAAATATCGGCGTCTTGAGCCAGTGCGCGTGCGATAAAAATTCTCTGCTGCTGCCCTCCGGAGAGCTTTCCGATCTGGCGATCGGCAAAAGAGAGCATTCCCACCCTCTCCATCGCCTCTTCCGCAATCTTATGATCCTTCTTGCTCTGCCATTTAAAGAGCCCGAGATGCCCATACCTTCCCATTAGAACCAGCTCCTTGGCTGTGATGGGGAAATCCCAGTCTACCGAGCTGCGCTGGGGAACATAGGCGATCTTCTTTCTAACTTCTGTGAAAGGCTTTCCAAAAAACTCTATGTTTCCAGAGAGAGGGGCGATCATCCCCAGAAGAGTTTTTAAGAGAGTGCTCTTGCCTGCACCATTGGGACCAACCACTCCCACTATCATCCCACGGTCGATCGTAAAATTGATATCCCAGAGGACGGGAGTCTTATCGTAGTTTACGGTGAGCTGCTCTACTTTTATTACTGGATTATCCCTATTCATGTTTGCTCCACTGCTCTACCATCACATTACAGTTATGCCTCAACATATTTAGGTATCCGTCTGAAACAGGCCCAGACTGCTGCATCGCATCCCCATAAAGAACGGCTGGGGAGATTCTCACACGGTGCCCCATCTCTTTGCATACGCTCGCGATCTTCTTCAATGAGTCGCGGCTTACATTAGACTCGGGAAAGACGACATCGATCTGGTGCAAGATGAGATGGTCGATGATCTTCTTAATATCTGTGTAACCGAGCTGACCATCTGGAGCTAGGCCTTCAGGTGCAGCAAAGCGCTTCTGCCACTCTCCACCTCTTCTCTCTTCGTCTCCCGCGAGATAGGCTCTTGCAAAGTAGTTAAATGCGTCGTGGCTTGCAACGAGATAGCGCTTCTCTTCGGGAGCTGTTTTAAATTTTTGAACTATCTCTTGATGGACTGCGAGCATCTTGTTCTTTAACGCCTCTCCATTTTGATAGTAGTAGTCGGCATGCTCTGCATCTATCTGAGATAGAGTCTCAACAATAGGATCGACGGCTCTAGCCCATAAAGAGATATCCATCCAGATATGAGGATCAACCTGGTTACCCACCATTAGGATCTCATCCGGCGCCCGTTTCTCCAGCTCACTGCCCAATGAGACTTTGCAGGGATGGCTCTCCAGTCTATAGCGCAGGCTGGCTCCGTGCTCTAGCCCAAGCCCATTATAAAAGACCACTTGCGCAGAGGAGATCTTCTCATCATCCCCTTTTACGAGCTCGTAGCTGTGAGGATCGATCTCTCCTAAAATGAGCTTTATATGGTCGACTCTCTCTTTTCCGATCTCTTCGACTAGATCATCGATCATTCCAGTGGTCGATAGAACCTTAACTTTCCCATTATTGGATGCCCAAGAGTCCAACTCCCTACTTTTACCTCTGCTATCAGAACAGCTAAATAAGGTTATTAAGAGGAGGGAGGGAATAATCCACTTTAAATATCTACGTAGAAATCTCTTGTATTTCATCCAATTTCCTATGAATTTATCCAATCATCAAATGATGCTCTAAAGTCGATCAAATCTCAATCAAATTATAGGAAAGAAATTCAATTGAATGACTATTTGTTGCAGAAAAAGAACCACTTTTCATAAACTCTGATAATTGAAAACAAAAAAGGGTTTTTTCGAGACAAAAGAACTTCCTTTTGCTGATTAAATTAGAGCCATCTTAGAAAGTTTTTCAAACATTTCTAAAGAAAAAAGAATCAGGAAGAAAAAATTTAACACCTTGGAACAAAAAAGGAATATTGAATATGTCAAACAAAGACGACCACCACGAGCCAAAAGGAAAGAGCATGAAAGAGATCGAAGAGGTCATTTCAAAAGCTATTAAAAAAGTTGGTGGCAAGAAAGAGAACGACCTGTGCAAATACATCCCGATGACCGGTGGTGGATACATGCACCATTTTACTCTCCGTAAAATGCGCATGAAACAGCCAGGCGAACTGAGCGCTCTGATTGAAAAATTCATTAACAATTCCGAAAGACCACACAGCGTTGCCCCAAAACAGCGCGCTGCACGAGGATCTCGCAAGCGCCGCGACCAGATCACCTTCACAAGAGGCCAACTAGAGCGCATGCTCACTATTGCTAGACTCGCTGGCGATAAAGAGATGGTTTCAGTTCTCAGCCCTAAAAAATCTCTTGCTACTTGCAAACGCGAGCTGATTGCTGCAATCCGCCACGGGCGAGTTGAGCAGGAACTCTGGAACACATATGTTGAGTGTGTGAATGTTATGCAATCCCTCTCTCCATCAGAGGCGATGCTCCAAGGTCTGACAAGATAATTTTTTTATCCGATATTCCTTTAAATACCCTCTAAATTTTTTAGAGGGTATTTTTTTATCTGGAAAGAACGCCCGCCTGGGAAAATGGACAAGAGAGAAGTAAAAAATTTCTTTCTTTGGCGCGTGTCCATTCTCGTCCGTTTCCTGTCCATTCTTGTCCGTTAATGTCTGTTTCTTTTCCGAGCGCCTCCCCAGGCGGACCTGATGTAAATAAGATTTTTTGATAGGCAAGAGTTCGGAAAAGAATGAAAGATCTTGATTTTTAACTAAAACCGATTATAATAGCCTCTCCTATTTGTTAACTTTGTTGAGGAAAAAACATGTCACAAACTGCAACTCGTGAATTCGGTAAATGGCGGTCCTTCTTCTGGCCCGTCCATAATTTTGAGCTCAAAAAGCTCCTTCCCATGTTCTTCTTATTCTTTTTTATTAACTTCAACTACACCATTCTCAGAGACACTAAAGACGCTCTGATCGTAACTGCGCCAGGTTCTGGAGCAGAAGCGATTCCCTTCCTAAAGGTTTGGGGTGTACTTCCAATGGCGATCTTGTTCATGCTGCTGTACGCAAAACTCAGCAACGTGCTCAGCAAGACTAAGCTGTTCTACACTACAATCTCTATATTTATAGCGTTCTTTGGGATCTTCGCCCTGGTTCTCTATCCGCTGCGTGACGTCCTTCACCCGACCGATATGGCAGATAGACTCCAAGCCGCACTTCCTCAGGGACTAAGCGGGATGGTAGCTCTCTTTAGAAACTGGACCTATGCTCTTTTCTACGTCATGTCTGAGCTCTGGGGTAGCGTAGCTATCTCTCTCCTCTTCTGGGGATTTGCGAACGACATTACTCGTATTAATGAGTCTAAGCGTTTTTACGCGATGTTCGGCCTTGGCGCTAACTTCGCAATGCTCTTCTCTGGTCCTGCAATTGTCTACTTCTCTGATATCCGCAGCAAACTACCTGCTGGTGTCGATGCTTGGGGCGTATCCCTCAACTACATGTTGAGCATGGTAATCCTCTCTGGCCTCATCATCATGGGTATCTACTGGTGGATTAATAAAAATGTTCTTACAGATGCTCGCTTCTACGATCCTAGCGAACTTAAAAAAGCTAAGAAAGAGAAGACAAAGATGCCTCTCAAAGAAAGCTTTAAGTTCCTAATGAAGTCTCCATACCTGGGCTACCTCGCGGTTCTCGTGATCGCCTACGGTGTTGCGATCAACCTCGTTGAAGTAACCTGGAAGAGCCAATTGAAACTTCAGTACCCAAATCCTAACGAGTATAGCGCCTTCATGGGCTACTTCTCTGCGATTACAGGTAGTGCGACAATCCTCATGATGCTCTTTGTGGGTGGTAACGTCATCCGCAGATTCGGCTGGGGCGTTGGAGCTCTGATCACTCCAGTTGTTCTCTTAGTAACCGGTATCGGCTTCTTCTCTTTCGTAATCTTTAGAGATAGTTTGACAGCTTTCATTAGCATTCTTGGCACAACACCTCTCATGCTGGCTGTAATCTTCGGAACAGCTCAGAACATCATGAGTAAGTCTGCTAAGTACTCTCTCTTTGATCCGACAAAAGAGATGGCTTACATCCCTCTCGACCAAGAGTCGAAAGTTAAAGGGAAAGCAGCGATCGACGTCGTTGGCGCTCGCTTAGGTAAGTCTGGCGGTTCTCTGGTGCAGCAAGGTCTGATCATCGCTCTCGGTTCGGTAGCAGCGATCACTCCTTACATCGCAGCGATTCTGTTTGGAATCATCTTTGCTTGGATCGGTTCTGCAAAAGCTCTAAGCAAGCTCTTTGCTAAACTGAACAAAGAGCGCGATGAGCAAGCAAAAGTAGCTGGCGAAGCCAAAGAAGCTATGGCGAAATCTGGAGCTCAACCAGAAGCTACAACCTAATCTTTCAGATTAGCTTGTTAAGGCGAAAAGCCCCCTTGAAAAAGGGGGCTTTTTTTATTTTTTGGAGTGCGGCGACTCGGCGCCGCTTTTCTCGAGATCGACCTGGCGATCTCTCTTAATTTTAAATAAATTTGACAAGAAGTGTTTCCTCTTAAAAAAAATCGACAAGTCGATTTTAAGAAAAAGCGGCGCCGAGTCGCCGCACTCCAAAAAAGAAACAAAGAAATAGAGGTTAGACGCGGGAGTAGTGGATGTTGTAGGCGTTTTGAAGCTCAGCTTCTGCTTCACGCTGAGTGAGTGGACGCACTCGATTATCATCGATCTCCCACCAGATGGATCTTCCGTTTGGAAGGGCTACTCTTCTGCAGGCGACGTAGTGTCCGCCTAGCAGACTTCCTCTATGAATGAAAAAGGAGTCCGCCTCGTAGGTTAAGGGTCTGCCATCACCAGCTGCAAAGTAGTTAGTGGGTAGCGTCACTCGCATGGGAGTGGGAATGGCATCGTTGATTTTAATGCGATTGTACTGAGCATCGTGAGTAAAGCGATTCAATTGAACAAAGAGCTCTTCTGAGGGCTGAGCAAATTTTCTAGTCGCACGGCCTCCTCGTCCATCCACATCAAAAAAGTAGGGGCGCATCACATAGTGGATAAAGATCTGCTCTTGCGTGAGCTCGCCATCGATCTCCCCTTTTTTAGAGAGGTAGTTTCCTAGACTTAGGAGAAGTCTTGGTTGGTGAGTTCTTCTTTCCATTGCTTCGCCATCTGCCGCCGTCCACTTTTGGACGATTGTCTGTCTAAACGCAGGAGAAGGCCTCTCCATTAACTGGTCGAGTAGAAGCAGAGCGTCTATAGCAAAGTCTAGAATCTCTCCGGCATCGGCTTGAGTGCCATGGGGTGGAATTGCAGGCCCTCCTCGGGGCTGCGCTGAATAGTCGGAGACCCAGGCTCTCACCAGTTGAGTATCAGCGACCGCAACACTCTTTGAACCCGCCTGAGCTGCGCGGTAGCCCTGCAGAATCTTTTTCAAGGAGTGCTCCGCCTCTTCAAGTGCATCGATTGCTTGCATGACGGAGGGAGAGGAGAATGCCACCTGCAAAGCGGCATTGACGCAGCAGTTGTTTGTTCTTAAGCCGTTGACCAGGCCAACAGGCTGATTCTGCATAAAATTGTTTGTTATGTTAGGGATGTGAAGTGAACCATCTGGCCAGAGAGTTGTACGGGAGAGGGCCGATCCGATCAGCCAGATTAGAACCGCTACAGGAAGGCCGAGAAGCATGTAGGGAGAGACCGAGACCGACCCCACGATGCAGGTAATGGCAGCTACAGGCACAATAATCCACTTGAGAAGCTGCCCCAGTATTACAAGGGTATACACACGGCAGTCCAGCTCATCTGCTTGACCCGGGGCCTGGGGAAGTAAGGGTTGCACTACGGCTAGAACCGCAGGTAAAACGGCTTCTTTACTTTCTAGTGATTGTGTCATACGGCTTACAAATATTTTAACAAATTAACTATAGATTTGCAATTGCCGAATATTTAAATTAAAAAAATATTTTTAATTGAAGTTTAACCAGATTTGCATTGTGATAGTCATTTTTTTCAGCGGATAGGTTCATGGCAGACGATAAGAGCTTTAAGTACCGTATAGAAAATATTCGAAACTTCTCGATTATCGCCCACATCGACCATGGCAAGTCGACGCTGGCCGATCGCCTTCTCGAGATCACGCGGACAATCCCTCAGCGAGAGATGCAGGAGCAGGTACTCGATGCGATGGATCTTGAAAGAGAGCGCGGGATCACGATTAAGGCCCACCCGGTTACGATGATCTATGAGGCTGAGGATGGGACGATCTACAAGATCAACTTCATCGATACTCCCGGACACGTCGACTTCTCCTACGAAGTATCGCGCTCGCTCTCCGCTTGCGAGGGTGCTCTGCTTGTGGTCGATGCAGCTCAGGGCGTTCAAGCACAAACTCTCGCCAACGTTCACCTTGCCGTAGATAGAAATCTGACAATTGTTCCCGTCATCAATAAGATCGATCTTCCCTCGGCAGACCCCGAAGGCGTGAAGCAGCAGATCGAAGATGTGATCGGCATCGACACCTCAAATGCTGTGCTCTGCTCAGCAAAAGCTAACATTGGCATCAAAGAGGTGCTTGAACGCATCTTAATCGACGTGCCTCATCCTGTGCCTCCTACTGATAATGTTCTGCGCGCACTGGTCTTCGACTCTCACTACGACCCCTACCAAGGCGTCATGGTCTACGTACGCGTGATCAGCGGTGAGATCTCGAAAAAGACGATGATTAAACTGATGGCGACCGACAAAATTTTCGAAGTCCTAGATGTTGGAATCTTTTCGCCAACCGCTAAGTCGGTCGATATCCTACGCCCAGGAGAGGTGGGATATCTTGCTGCCAATATCAAGAAAACTGCCGACGTCAAAGTAGGCGATACTGTGACCTCCGCAAAAGCGCCAGCTGAGACTCCCCTTCCTGGTTTTAGAATGATCGCTCCGGTGGTCTACGCGGGAATCTATCCCGTCGACACCTCCGACTTTGAAGCAGTTAGAGATGCTCTGGTTAAACTGCAGCTCAACGACTCTGCACTTCATGTTGAACAAGAGAGCAGCTTAGCTCTTGGCCTCGGTTTCCGCTGCGGCTTTTTAGGCCTCCTCCATCTCGAGATCGTCTTCGAGCGTCTCCAGCGAGAGTTCGACCTAGATATCATCACAACAGCACCAAGCGTTATCTACCAGTTCACACTGGGAGATGGCCAGGTGCTTAAGATCGACAACGTGGCTCACTATCCAGATCCTTCGATGATCGACTTTGTCGAAGAGCCTTGGGTGAAGTGCCACATCATGGTGCCTGCAGAGTTCCTCGGCGCTCTGATGAGCCTTGGAATGGAGAAGAGGGGCGAGCTAGTAAAAACTGAGACGCTAGACAGCAAGCGCCTGCTCCTCACCTACCGCTTTCCTCTTAACGAGATCATCACCGACTTCAATGACAAGCTGAAATCGATCACCCGAGGCTACGGCTCATTCGACTACGAGTTCGAGAAGAATGAGATCTCCGACATCGTTAAACTTGAGATCCGCGTCAATGAAGAGCCTGTCGACGCCTTCTCCTGCCTCGTTCACCGAACTAAAGCAGAAGCGCGTGGACGTGCGATCTGTAAAAAACTGGTTGAAGTGATCCCGATGCAGCAGTTTAAAGTGCCAGTTCAAGCAGCAGTGGGCGGTAAGATCATCGGACGTGAGACGATCCGTGCGATCACCAAGAACGTCACAGCCAAGTGCTACGGCGGAGACATCACCCGCAAACGCAAGCTGTGGGAGAAGCAGAAGAAGGGTAAGAAGAAGATGAAAGAGATTGGCAAGGTCAACATCCCTCAATCCGCTTTCATGGAAGTTCTAAAAGCAGGAGATTAGTGATGAAGTTAAAATTGGCCGCGCTCTTTCTAATTTGCACCTCTTTTGCCGCTGCAGAAATTAAGGAAATCGACCGCATCTCTTCAATTCTTCCCGATATCGAAGAGGAGACTCTCGTTCTTCTCGACATCGATGAAACTCTAATTGAAACACCTATTATGCTTGGAGGAAAGGCCTGGAGGCGCTACGCCAGAAACATCCTGAACAAGAGTAAAGGAGAAGAAGAGGCGACCAGGATTCACGACAAACTCACCTATTTCATTGCAGGGCAAGTTCCCTACATCGCCATTGAAGATGAGGTCTACGGCTGCTTTACAGAATTTAAAACAAAAAACGCCTCTGTCTTTGGCTTCACAGCGCGAGGAAGAGAGCACTGGTATGATATGCCTTCTCCTGATGGAGAAGCTTTGGGAGTTCTTCACTTAAAACAGGCGGGCATCGAGCTCTATCCATCTAGCGTGATTGCAGACGAGGCTCTCTTTCTCCATCCTAGCTATGGTCAAAACATTTTCTTTGCGTACCCGCTTGAAGACAAAGGAGATCTCATTTTAGAGCTCTTTGCAGGAACAAGCTACCGGCCTTCCAAAGTCGTCTTTGTGGATGATAAGCTGGATCACGCCCGCTCTGTAGATAGCGCTCTTAAATCGCTCGGCATCCCAGCAGTCTGCTTCCACTACACTCATGTGGATTCATACCGACCATTCGACGCGATGATCGCCCATATTCAATTAGAAAAGCTCCTCTTCGAAAACAGAACTCTCTCCAATGATGAAGCTGCCGCCCTAAAAAGCAAGTATGCGGACAAAAACCCCGACGAGTTCTTCCTCGAACTCATCAACCGCTTTCTAAGCAACTAAGCATTCTCTTTCTTTGATTGAGCGCAGCGAAATCCCTGGAGTGCGTGCGCTCTGCGCCGCCCTCGTTTTCAAGAGTAAAAAACAGGATCCGCTTCGCTGGCAGGATCGCCGCATACGCGGCGGCAGGATAGAAGAAATTTCCGGAATCCTGCCGCCCTGAAAGGGCGATCTTGCCAGCGAAGCGGATCCTGTTATTTTTTCTTCATACTCCCTCTAGTCCGCAAAGCGAAAACTTTTACTGCGCTCAATCAAAGAAAAACAAACTTTCACTGCATGGAGAGTTCGATGAGGAGAAGCTCTGTGCCTGGGTAGGTGGTGAGCGGAAGCTCGGTGGCATCAGTGACTGCGACGCTATCACCTGCTTTGATGTTAAATCCTCCAACTTTTGCCTTTCCGTGAATCAGGAAGACAAAGATCCCATGCTTTGGATCTGAGGGAGCGTGATAAAAGTCGGTCTCTTTATTCCACTTACCGAGGAAAAAAGAGGCGTCTTGATGGATGTAGAGAGTCTCAGCAGATTTTTTGGGAGCAACGATTGGACAGAGCCTATTCGTAAGCTGCTGATCTGTGAAACTCTTCTGCTCATAGCTGGGAGAGAGATCCTGCTCCGCTGGCAGCACCCAGAGCTGCAGAAAATGCACCTTTTCCGTCTTAGAGGGATTCATCTCAGAATGCCGAATTCCCGACCCTGCGCTCATGCGCTGAACATCGCCCTTTTTGAGACGGCCGTGATTGTTTAACGTATCTCGATGCTCGAGCTCCCCTTCTAGCACAATCGTGACGATCTCCATATTATCATGGGGATGCAGCGAAAAACCGCTATTTGGGAAGACGAGATCCTCGTTTAATACGCGCAGAGTTCCAAAATTATTGCGCTTGGGATGGTAGTAGTTAGCAAAGCTAAAACTATTCTTACTGATAAGCCAGGGAGTCTCTGTCGACCCGCGCTCATGAGAAAGATAGATATCTACTTCCATGGACTCTCACACATTATATGAAGATGAGGTGATGTTCCCGCCGGTGCCAGTCCAGTTAGTATGGAAAAACTTTCCACGGGGCTGATCCACTCTTTCATAGGTGTGCGCGCCGAAAAAATCCCTCTGCGCTTGAAGCAGATTGGCGGGAAGATTTGCGGTGCATAGTCCATCAAAGAAAGAGAGCGCTGTGCTAAAGCTCGGCACTGCGATTCCAAACTGTGTTGCTTGGACGACAACGCGTCTCCAAGCGGCCTCGGCGCCCTGTATCTCTTTCTTAAAGAAGTCGTCAAAGAGAAGGTTGTCGAGAGCGGGATGCTTAACATAGGCTGTTTTAATGTCGTTTAAAAAGCGGCTGCGGATAATGCAACCTGCGCGCCACATGAGCGCAATCGAGCCATAATCCAGCTTCCACTTATTCTCACTTGCAGCAGAAGCAAGCAGCATAAATCCTTGAGCGTAGCTGACAATTTTAGAAGCGTAGAGAGCCTGCTTGATATCTTCGATAAACGCCTTCTTATCGCCAGAGAAGCGCACTACAGGCTTCGGGAAGATAGAAGCTGCTTTTACGCGCTGATCCTTTAACGCAGAGAGGCAGCGTGCAAAAACCGCCTCGCCAATGAGTGTCACAGGCATGCCGAGGTCGAGCGCGCTGATCGCTGTCCACTTACCTGTGCCTTTCTGTCCCGCAACATCCAAAATCTTATCGAGCACGAGAGTGCCATCTTTCTCCTTAACACCAAAAATCTGGCTTGTGATCTCAACAAGATAGCTCTTTAAGACTCCCTTATTCCACTCGGCAAAAATACTCTGAATCTCAGCGGGTTTAAGGCCGAGCACCTCTTTCATGAGCTGATAGGCTTCGCAGATGAGCTGCATGTCGCCATACTCGATTCCATTGTGAACCATCTTGACGTAGTGTCCAGAACCACCGCTTCCAACCCAGTCGCAGCAAGGAAGGCCATCTTCTTCAGCTTTTGCAGCAATGCTCTGGAAGATCGGCTTGATGATAGGCCACGCTTCTGCACTTCCACCGGGCATGATCGAAGGGCCGTGTCTTGCTCCCTCCTCTCCTCCTGAGATGCCGGTTCCAATGAAGAAGATCCCCTTCTCTTTGAGGGCCTTCTCTCTGCGTTCAGAGTCAGGAAAGTGGCTGTTTCCTCCATCGATGACGATATCGCCCTTTTCGAGGAAGGGAAGACATTCGGCGATCAGCTCGTCAACCGGAGGGCCCGCTTTCACCATCAGCATCACCTTTCTTGGGCGCTTCAGTGTTTTGAAAAACTCTTCAAGGCTGTGAGCCCCGATCACACGGCTATTTTTTGCAGGACCTTGTATGAAGTCGTCTACTTTAGAAACTGTGCGGTTGAAGACGACTACAGTGAATCCGTGGTCGTTCATGTTCATCACGAGGTTCTGGCCCATGACTGCCAGGCCGATTAAACCGATATCTGCTTGTTTTTCTGCCACTTTTCACTCTCCGGATTTACTTGCGATCAAAGGCGCTAAACATCTAACATTTTTGGGATTTTGAGGGCTTTTGTCCTCGTAGCTCAGAGGATAGAGCGGTCGCCTCCTAAGCGACAGGTCGCGCGTTCAATTCGCGCCGAGGACGTTTTTTACGATTTAAAATATTTATCGACACCAATCGCAATTCCCTCTGCGATCTTCGCTAAATAGTCGCGATCTCTAAGCAGGCTTCTCTCCTCTCCATTAGTCACAAATCCCCCCTCTACTAGGACTGCGGGCATCTCCGTCTCGCGGATGACGTGGAAGTTACCTCCCTTTACACCTCTAGAAATAGCTTCTGTCTGGTCGATAACTTGAAAGAGGATGCAGTCTGCAAGACGTCTAGAGGCTCTTCCTCTCCACTTCTCTTTTGTCTCGCAAAAGAAGACCTCGATTCCCTTCGCCGCCTGACTGCGCGAAGCGTTAAAATGGATGCTGACGAAAGCCGCGCCTTTTGTCCTGTTCGCGATCGAAACGCGTCTTGCAAGGGGAATATACTTGTCGCGCGATCGAGTCATGATCACTTTATACCCTCTCTCCTCAAGTCTTTTTTTTGTGAGAAGCGCTGTGATGAGAGTAATCTTTTTTTCCATGAAAGAGCTCACCTTAGCTCCCTCATCGGTTCCTCCATGTCCAGCATCTAATATGATAAGAGGATTTGCTGGATAGAGTGGAGGAGAGGTGTTCTCAGACTCTGTCTGCGAAAAGGAGGAGGGAAACGCAGGGGCAGCTTCCATCCTCGCAAAAAGGATAGCAAACAGGAAAACCAGAAAATGACGTAAATAGGACATCAAACCATCTCGCTCGGGCTGTTTATTGAGAATACCGATTATTAGAACTTAAGTTCAAGTCTCTACCTCAGCTTTGGCGACAGCGTAGTCATCAAAATGGAGAGTTTGATGAGCAAAAATCTGCGTCGTCTCATGGCCTTTTCCAGCGATTAATACGATATCTTCAGGCGCTGCGAGCTGGAGGGCTTTTCGAATCGCCTCTTTTCTATCGAGCACGACCATTGGAGCTGTAGGGTTGCGGAATCCCCCAAGAATCTGTTTCGCGATCTCCTCTGGATCTTCGCTTCTCGGATTATCGCTTGTAATGATGGAGAGATCCGAAAGAAGCTCGACAGCGCTTCCCATTTTAGGGCGCTTACCCACATCTCGGTTGCCTCCACATCCAAATACTGTAATCAGACGCCCCTTTTTAAATTCGCGAAGAGTATTGAGGACATTTTTCAACGCATCTTCTGTATGGGCATAGTCGACGAAGATATTCATCTTTTTGCGATTCTCTACGCGCTCCAACCTTCCTCGCACACTTTTAAATGAGGCGAGAAGAGGAACCATCGCCTCCAGCTCCATTCCATACGCTACAGCAACAGCGAGAGCTGCCAAACAGTTATATAAGTTAAAACGCCCGATCAGCGATGTGCGGAAAGGGATTCTCTTTCCTTTATACTGCAGCTCAAACTCGATTCCCTGGGAAGAGAGCCGAATCTCTTTTGCAAGGAGATCGGCATGCGTATCGATTCCATAGGTGATGCACTCAGCCGAGCAATCTTCAACAAGTTGAGAGGAGTAGCTGCTATCTGCATTGACGATTGCCACTTTTCTAAAGTGCTTGTTGCAGCCCACCTGACCCAAGTCGCGAAAGAGCTTAGCCTTTGCCTCGGCGTAACTCTCCATCGTCTTGTGGTAGTCGAGATGGTCCTGTGTCAAATTGGTAAAGACAGCCACATCAAACTCGATATCCTTCACTCTCTCTTGATCAAGCGCGTGAGAGGCGACCTCCATCACCGCAGCCTTGCAGCCGCTCTCTACCATCTCATGAAAGAGGCGGTAATTGGTTAGAAGATCTGGGGTGGTGTATTGAGAGGGAAGGCGTCTCTCCCCTACTAGCCACTCTACAGTTCCGATCAGCCCCGTTTTAAGCTTACTTCCTTCCAAGAGGTGTTTGACTAGATAGGAGGTTGTCGTTTTGCCGTTGGTGCCTGTGATGCCAACTAGAAAGAGTTTGTCAACGGGATTCTCATAGAATATTGCTGCAAGATGAGCTTCGATTGATGCGACATCGGGGTGAATGAGCTGAACAACTCCCGTGAGGAAGGGATCAAAAATATCTGTTAAAACTGCACTTGCTCCCGCCGCAATCGCCTCCGGAATAAAACGCGATCCGTGATGAGTCAGCCCCTTTTTTGCTACAAACAGATTCCCAGGAGCTACTGTTTTTGAATTTCCGCAGATGCCTGTAATTTCAACATCTTTGGAACCTTTAACAACCAGATCTGGTAGATCTCTAATCAGTCTCTTAATCTTCATGATCTCGCCTCTTTCCCAGAGAGTTTATCACGACACTACTCATAGCACAAGCGGGACAATCCCCAAGAGAAAAATGAGAAGATTAATGGTTCCACTGAAGGTAGAGCTCGCGGAGGGCCTTGATCTCTTTCAGCCAGTCGGCCTTGTTGGGGTCGAAGCGAGGATCTCCGCGAGGGTAGCCGTGGGGATCGTCGGGTTCGACGCCTAGATATTGAAGTGTGCGCATGGAGATCTCTTTAAAGGCGGGGGCGCAGCAGTTTCCTCCGTGCTGGTTCTTTCCGACTCCCGGGATATACTTGAACTCGGGATCGTCGATCGCAATCAGCAGGACAAACTCAGCATTCTTCGCTGGAGTAAAACCGATAAAGGTGGCGATGTGGTCTCGCTTGGAATAGGTGCCCGAAACGATCTTCTCAGTCGTCGCCGTCTTTCCAACCTCTGTGTAACCAGGCACGTCTCCCTTGGATGCGGTTCCACCGGGTTTGGTCACAAACTTCATCGAACGTATCACTCTGTCGACGATCTCAGGCTCAAGGAGGCGCCTCATCTGAGCGATCTTCTCAGGAGAGGTGTTGTCTTGAATGACCTCCTCCTTTCCTGAAGCATCAGTTTTTACAATCTTTCGAACGAGAGTCGGCCTCACATCAAAGCCGCCATTTGCGATAACGGCGTAGCTCTTCACCATCTGAAGACTGCTAACTAGAATGTTATGTCC
The DNA here is from genome assembly GCA_016185065.1 of Chlamydiales bacterium. NCBI lineage: Bacteria > Pseudomonadati > Chlamydiota > Chlamydiia > Chlamydiales > Chlamydiales bacterium. The sequence goes on along the minus strand of JACPOL010000005.1, from coordinate 112,468 downwards.
AAAAGCAAGCGAGAAAGGGGTTGCGGTCGACCATTCGAGAGCGCCATTCGGATGTTTTTTTCCGAATGCGGGCAGTAGGCCAATGCTCTCTCCCGGAAGTTCGATTCCGGTTTTAACTCCAAAACCAAAGAGATCTTGCAAGCAGCTTCTATACCACTTCTCACCAAGAGCTTCGATCACTCTCTGGATCATGCGAGACATGTAGATATTAGAAGATTTTTGAAGCGCCAGATCCATATTCAGAAAGTTGTGCGGGTGGAGATCTGAGATAGGCTTCGATCTTCCCGGGAAGCGTCCATTTGCAGTTGCGACCTTCTCCTCTGGAAAGAAGATCGGCTTCTTTCCCTGTTTTTGAAGTTCTGCGTTCGCTTTTAAACAGATCGCAAGTGTCAGCGGCTTCATCGTCGATCCCGGCTCATAGGGGTCTGTGATCGCCTTGACCTTGGTCTCTTCTGGCTGCGTCTCGAAGTAGTGTGCGTAGTTAGAGGGATCGAAGTAGGGGTACTGTGCAAGTGCAAAGATCTCCCCTGTGCGCGGGTGCATCATGAGCGCCCAGCCGCTCTTGGCATTCGCTTTTTTTACCGCCTTCTCAATCTCTTCTTCGGCAATCGCCTGAATATAGTGGTTGACCGTCAGGTGGATATCAGCTCCGTTTTCAGGCGAGGCCAAGACCTTTACTGTATCTAGAGGATGACGGGGCGAGCGAAGAAGAAGCCTTTTCCCCTCCTTTCCCTGCAGCTGCTTATTAAAATAGAGCTCGAGCCCTCCTGTGGGAATCGTCTCCTTCGACTTGACGTCGCACTCTTCGCGGATTGTATGGAGCACCTGTCCTAACAGATGTCCAAACGGATAGGAGCGCTTATAGTCTTGAATAAAGTAGAGAGCATTGCGAGGCAGCTTATTTTTTCTGTAGAAGCCATCCCACCAGCGCAGGACGTTGTTTCTCTCCTCTTGAGAGAGCCACATCCTTAGCTTGCGATTTCGACTCTTCTTGCTGAGGTGAGCCCTAACTTTTTCGCTCTCCTCTTTCGTCAGATGAAGAGTCTGTGCTATTCCGCTTACCACCTCAGCTTTAAGTGGTTCCGAAAGAGAGCCGGGATCGGCAAAGAGGTGAAACTTTGGCACATCGACCACAAGAGGCTGCGCTATATGTGGATGCCCCTTTTTGATCGCTGTGTTCGAATAGAAGAGACCGCGATGGAATGGATCCGCAATGACAAACTGGTGCTGACGCCTCGCCTCTCTCGTCCACTTCTCCCCTTCAACAATCTGAATCTTGAAGAATTGAACAATCAGCAAACTAAACAGAACCAGAACAAAGAAAGCGACATACAAGAGTCGCTTCCTCCCCACAACCTTATTAATATCCATCTTTCAAGTTTCTCTTTAGAAAAACAAAAATAATACACGCAACTCTTATTAGGGCCAAGATAGACATGTCGGGTAGTCCAGGAGATAGGCCTTTGGCCTTCTCTCGGGGCCTCCCTGCGACCCTCTTGCGACCCTGTGAAAGAAGAGGATCGGGCACGGGCACGCACACGTTCACGAAAGAAAGGCGGGAAAGGAGAATCGGGCACGCTCTTCTTTTTCTCTCTCTTTCGTGTCCCCTCTCTTTCTCTCTTTCGTGAACGTGCCCGTGTGCGTGCCCGCGCCCGATCTTATCTCCCCTCTCTTTATTTACAACTGCGACTGGTCGCGAAAAGGACCCTTTGGCGAAGGAAGTGGGATGAGCGCCTAGGGGCAGCCCTTATAAGCTCGATTAAAAACCATAAACTAGCGGGCAGATTCGGGCATTGTTCCGATTGCGAGGGTGAAGTGCGGCTTTACGGTTGGGGTCTCTTCTCTTGCAGGAGATGTAGGAGCTAGTGCAACTCCCTCTTTCACTGTAAGAATCTCTTTGAAGAGAGGATGTTTGAGATGATTAAACTCCGCCCGTCTTGCCAGCTCCATCAGATGCTGAGGATTTTCAAACTGCTCAATCTCATAGCGCAACCTGTCGCTCTCTTCCTGGATCGCTTTGAGCTCTTTTGCAGCTTGAGGGATTTTGATCCTAAGCTCTGTCACACTGTTTTGCACATCTATAAACGAATAGAGGCAGAAACCGGCGAAGAGGATACACGAGAGAACTCTTAGAATAAAGCCTCTATTCATCTGAGACACCTACTTTTTCTGCAAACCTCAGCTTTGCGCTGCGGGCGCGGGGGTTACGTCTTGCCTCCGCTTGGGAAGGCACGAGTGGTTTTTTAGTGAGAAGGCGCAGAGTCGGAATCTCCGCCTCTTGCCCTCTCTTTGCGCGACGGCTCTGAGCTGCCGCACGAAAGATATTCTTCACAATGCGATCTTCCAGACTATGGAAGCTGAGGACGCCGATTCTTCCCTCGGGAGCGAGTAGATCTATCGCCTTCTGCAAAGCCCTTTCCACTACGCCGAGCTCGTCGTTTACACTGATGCGCAAGGCTTGGAAGATGAGCGTTGCAGGATGTAATCTTTTTTTTCCGAAGTGACCCAGCGACGAGACGAGTATGTCTACCAGCTGCTTGGTCGTTTCGATCGGCTGTTTCTTCCTTGCTTCGCAGATCGCCTCAGCCGCTCTTCTCCATCTGCGCTCTTCACCCAACTCTCGAAAGATCTGCGCGAGCTCCTTTTCGGGCCAGGTATTGACAATCTCTTTTGCTGTCAGGGGATTGGCAGGGTTCATCCGCATATCGAGCGGGCCCTCTTTTGAAAAGCTGAAGCCTCTGTGTGCTTGATCTAGCTGCATGGAGGAGACCCCCAAGTCAAAAAAAAACCGTCGACGCTTTTTACTTTTGCTCGTTTCACGTGTTGGTCTAAATCGGCGAAATCGCCGTGAACGAACTCGATCTTGCTCTTCCATGGGCTGAGCACGCTTGCCGCAAGCTTCAACGCATCTGGATCTCGATCGCAGGCGATATAGGTTTGTATCTCAGGGTGAGCTTCTAGAATGGCCTTTGCATGGCCGCCAGCTCCGAGCGTCCCATCAAAAAAAACTTTAATTTCTTTGTCTTTGAAAAAGTGAAGAACCTCTTCGAGCATCACCGGGAGGTGCGGAGCACCTGCGATCTCTCTCTGCTCGTTTTTCATCCCCCGCAGCCCTCGCCATCATAACATAGGTCAGCTTGGTCGGTCTCTAAGAGGGCAAACGCCTCTTCACACATTTTAGAGAGATCCATCTCTGGATCTTTACCGCTGAGAACGTCGCTTAATTGAGCGTCGTAGCGCTCTTTCGGCCAGATCTCTATCTTATTGAGCACCCCTGCGACGACGATCTCACTCTTAATGTTCGCCGCTTTTCGCAGTAGTGGAGGAACCATTACTCTCCCAATCTTATCGCAGCTAGTCTGATGAAGAGTGGAAAAAAAGAGGGTGAAGAACTTCTGATACTTGCCGATGTGCTGTTTCGATTGAAACCTCTGGACGATCTTCTCAATATCACTCTTACGGTAGATAGCAAGACAGCCACCTAAACCGAGCGCAAGGCTGAATTCGAGTGCGCCATTTTCCACCAGACCAAAACGCATCGACTGAGGAAGGACAAACCTGCCCTTCTCATCGAGTTTAGCGCCTACAGATCCACTGAAAAAGAAGCGAGACATCGTTTTTTTAACACCGTTTCCCACAATCTAACACCAGACCCCTAAGTTGGCAACTTTTTTGAAGAAAACTCCCACATTTACCCTGATTATAACCCCCATATCCAACAATCTAAAACCCTCATTTTCAATGGACTATCCCTGCGAAAAGAGAAATGTGGGAAATTGTGGGAATTATGTTCACAACTCCCCCATTTTCCAACTTTTCAACCACTTTAAGTTTGAAATAGCACCAACTTTCTCATCTCTGTGACCACTATCAAGTAATTTATTGACAAAACGGAAAAAGGGTGGCAAACGGAAGAAAAAGGAGATTGCACTATGTCGCTCCGCCCAAAGACGATCGATAACTTAGGAGTAGAGGCCTACACCCGCTACGCAGAAGATGAGAAGCTGCGCGGGGATGCACTAGTTAAGGATGCGCACCTGGCACCCTCTCAGGCTGCCGAAGTCGATGTTACGACCCCCTCCTATGCAAGCGAGTTCGATGCTCTCTTTGGAATTTCAAAACGCAACGCCCCCTGGGCCGACTTCTCTGCTCCTCCCAAATTCCACGAGCAGAAGAGACGTCTCTTCACCCATCAGATCCTTCCATCACTGGGGACGGCTGACAAGAAAGAGGTGCAGTCGCAGAGAATCATCGATCTGGTAGAGACGACAAAGAAGCGAAAAGAGACGATGGCATCAGAGGGGAAAGAGACCCTTCAAATGAATAGAGAGTTTGAAGAGGAGGAGAGCGAGAAAAAAGTTCTGCTGAATGCGCTGAATCGCATCTCCACTCTTGAACGCACGCTGATTGACATCAACTCGCGTCGCGGACAATATCATAAGGGCTAGGCAAGGATCATTATGAGTCAAGTTAACTGGTTAGAAGTTTTGGGATGGCATCAAGAGGAGCTGGACGATCTCCGTTTCGTCGGCTACTCCTATATTAGACAGGGAAGCTACGATCTTGCTCTCTCTTTCTTTGAGGCTCTCTCTGTTCTATCTCCTAATAATGCATACGATCTGCAAACACTCGGCGCCATCTATCTACAGAAGAATAATAATCTAATGGCTCTCAATACTATTGAGAAGGCTCTGAAATTAGAACCCAACCACTACCCCACTCTGCTCAATCGCGTGAAAGCCCTCCTCGCGCTCGGCTACAAGAAGCAAGGTCTTACCTCTGCAAAAACTCTTCTGACCTGCCCAAATGAGCAGATCGCAAGTCAAGCCACCGCACTCATTTTAGCCTACACCTGAGCACCAACGAGTTAGACAATTTTGTTGCGACCATTGCATTTTCAGTGTTAGTCTGACGACATAATATTATCCCCTAATACTCTCTAGTGTGGAAGGCTCACTTCATAACTTATGCTGACTCATAATCCACACGACACCTGGACGCAATTTCTAGAGTTCATCGGAGAGCGCTGCAGCGCTACCGAGTATGAGAACTGGATCGCTCCGATTAAGCTCCTTGAAGCCTCCTCTGAATCGCTCGTCCTAGAAGTCCCAAACATCTTTGTTCAAGAGTATCTCATCGACAACTACAAAGAGGATCTCTGTAGCTTCGTCCCTAAAAAACCAGATGGGCAGCCCGCTCTGACTTTTGTGATCGCCGAGCAGAAAAAGGTCATCTCAGCCCCCTCTATTATCACCGCCACACCCCAGGATCAGCCTCCCGCACGGGAGATGAAGCTAAACCCCTCATATACTTTTGAGAACTTCATCGAGGGACCCGCAAACCAGTTCGTAAAATCGGCAGCCCTGGGCGTCGCCGGCAGGCCGGGAAGATCCTACAACCCGCTCTTTATTCATGGCGGGGTAGGCCTCGGAAAGACCCACCTCCTCCACGCGATCGGCCACTATATTAAGAGCACAAATAAGAAGACCCGCATCCAGTGCATCACGACCGAAGGGTTCATCAACGATATCGTTGACAACTTGCGAAACAAGTCGATCGACCAGATGAAAAAATACTACCGCACCTTAGACGTACTTCTGGTGGACGATATCCAGTTTCTGCAAAACCGGCTCAACTTTGAAGATGAGATGTGCAATACTTTTGAGACCCTCATCAATCAGAACAAGCAGATCATCATCACCTCAGATAAACCGCCAGGACAGCTCAAGCTCTCAGAGAGAATGGTGGCGCGGATGGAGTGGGGCCTAGTTGCAAACGTCGGCATTCCCGATCTAGAAACACGTGTGGCGATTCTGCAGTATAAAGCTGAACAGAAGGGCCTGCGCATTCCTCAGAAGGCCGCCTTCTTTATTGCAGAGCATATCTTTAATAACGTGCGTCAGCTTGAAGGAGCGATCAATCGCTTAAACGCCTACTGCCGCCTGATGAACCTCGACGTCACAGAAGAGGTCGTAGAAAAAACTTTGAGTGAACTCTTCCAGACCGCTCCTCAAAAAAGCATCTCGGTAGAGGCCATCATAAAAAGCGTAGCAGCGGTCTTTGAAGTGCGCGTTGGAGACCTGCGCGGAGATTCAAGACAGAAAGAGATCGCCTTTCCAAGACAAGTTGCCATGTATCTCGCTAAAGAGATGATGAACGAATCCCTGATTAAGCTCGCCTCCTACTTTGGAGGAAAGACCCACTCCACCCTTTTACACGCTTGGAAAAAAGTCGCACTCCGACTAGAAGGAGATGAGACGCTCAGAAGACAGGTTCAGATGGTGCGTCGCAATTTAGAAAGCTAGCCAGGAGATGATCCGATGTTTAAAAAGCCGCCCAGAAATTTCTTAGATCAGGACCTCATACCTTCAAACCAGAGCGACTTCTCCTCCCTCACCTCATCCTTCCCCTCCTCTTTAAAGACAGCACACCAGTCCGACACTCTTGCTTCTCAGGAAGAGAGCGCGCACGAAGAGCCAGAGACCACAATTAGCGCAAACGTCTCAATGCGCGGAACCCTCGCTTTCCACAAGGTGCTGCGCATCGACGGAATTTTTGAAGGAGAACTCCTCTCTTCAGGCAAGATCATCATCGGACCTACAGGTCAGGTGAAAGCGAACATCGATCTCGATGAGGCGTTTATTTCTGGAAAGGTTGAAGGAAATATCAGAGTTAGAGGCCGCTGCGTTCTGCGTGGAAGAGCCGAAATCCGCGGAGACATCTCAGCTCACTCCCTTAGCGTCGACGAAGGAGTCATCATCGCAGGACACGTCAGAGTGGGGCCCGTCGATAGCAATCCGCTTCTCGCCGACATCGACCTCGACAATCCCCTCCTCCACTAAACAAGAAGAGAAGAATCGGGCACCAGCACGAAAGAAGAGAAAAGAATCGGGCACCGGCACGGGCACGCACACGTTCACGAAAGAGAAGAAAGGGGACTAGAAACATTTAAGAAAGATCCGGATGTCGACTTTCTTTCTCTTCATGAACGCGCCCGATCTTCTCCCGATTCCTCCCTATTTCGTGAACGTGCCCGTGTGCGTGCCCGCGCCCGATCCTATTCTTCTCTTCCTAGTTCGGATTTGGTTTTATAACCAAGACAGCGGAGCCGGTGATCTTGCCCTCTTTGAGATCGCGAAGCGCCTCGTTTGCTTTTTCAAGAGGATAGGCGTGAACGCTAACTCTTAAGGGGAACTTCTCTGCGAGTTTAAGAAACTCTCTTCCATCTTGAAGTGTGAGATTTGCAACAGAGCGAAGCTCTCGCTCTTCCCAGAGAAGCTCATACGGGAAGGAGGGAATATCGCTCATGTGGATTCCTGCACAGACTACCACTCCAGCTTTACCGACAGCTTTTAATGCTAGCGGAACAAGAGCCCCCACCGGAGCAAAAATAATCGCAGCATCAAGAGGTTTAGAAGGAAGCGTCTCACTCCCATACACCTCTATTGCACCCAGCTGTTTTGCAAGCTGCTGAGCCGCCTTATCTCCCTCTCGTGTAAACACAACCACCTCTCTACCTTGCGCTTTTGCGAGTTGCAGAATGAGATGCGCAGAAGAGCCAAATCCGTAGAGTCCGATTCTCCTTGCTTCTCTTATGAACGTTAGTGCGCGGTAGCCGATCATTCCCGCACAGAGAAGAGGAGCCGCCTCTAAATCGTCATACCCTGCAGGCAGAGAGAAGCAGTGGTCAGCATCTGCAGTACAAAACTCGGCAAAGCCTCCACCCTTCTGGTAGCCAGTGTAGACCGCATCTTTGCAGAGATTCTCCCTACCAGATTTGCAAAATGCGCACTGGTTGCACGAGCCCCCAAGCCAGGGAACTCCCACCCTCTCACCAATCCGCTTGGAATCGACCCCCTCACCCACTGCCGCTACCCTGCCCACAATCTGGTGTCCCAAAATCAGCGGGAGGCGCGGATGCAAAAGCTCGCCATCTATAATATGGAGATCTGTGCGGCAGACGCCGCACGCCGCCACCTCGACCAGCAGCTCTCCCCTGCCAGGACGCGGCACCTCCACCTCCCTCAGCTTCAGCGGCTCCCTCACCTTCTCTAGTAGCATTACTCTCATATCCCCCACCTATACCTCATAGGGGACTCACATAGAAATAAAAAAATAATTACCATTTTTTATTATCGTGTATGAATAAATTCTTTAATAAAGAAAAATTACTTAGAAATGAGCCACAATGGAAGCTCAAAACTTATAATTTACGGATAGGTTTATGGATCCAGTACGCTTCGGCTTGCCAATGGTTTTTTCTAATCGAAGAGAACTAACTACAACCCAGTGGTTAATCGAAAAAGTAGATGACGCACTGGATATTTGTGGCACTCAAATGGCATGGGTACACTACGACGGAAGAGTAGACATCACCGTGAGAAGACCCGACTCTTGGGAGGTCACTGCCTTAAAAGTGGTTGGCATCTTCACTATCGGTATCCTTCTGCTCATCGCCAAGGTCATCCTACGCTATGGTTGCGAAATCTTGCCTCCAATTCCCCCTGTCACCACGCCTCCCCTCAGAAACAACCCGTTATCTGTACCTCCACCCGTTTCAAGAAACTTCGACCCACAGACTAGAGATCCGCAACGACCAGCAAAACCTTTTGGATTGAATCTCATAAAACTCTTAAAAAAATATCCTTTTATTGCAAATGGGGTTGATCCAGTGCCAAGAGCGGCAGAAGATGGCAAGGAGAGCAAACCCTTTTATGTTTCTATTCAGGTTGCATTCAATTTTGTTGCGAATAGAATCCATCAATCCATTTCTACTCACGGACCCTCGAGAGGCGTCGTGTTCGATTTTAGAAGTGCTCCTTTGCCACCTATCGCAGAGGTTCAAATGAAAGATGTTGTGATTCCCGATCCATCACATGAGGGAATGATTACATTGATGAACCGAAGATTTGAAGAGCTCCCCGAGATTGGAGAGGCATCTAAGAATTTACTTCTGACAATTTTCGAAGTCTTAAAACTAGAAAAGATCATAACCGGTTATAGCTGCTCAGAGTTTGAAGTTGAGGTCCATACAGTACAAAAAGGCAAACTCAAATAGCTAATAATAGTGTAGAGCTCATGACAGAAGTAGGCTTTTGGATGCCAGTGACCTTTCTCAAAATGTCGTAACCATCTTCCCAGTTCTTCGTCCTGATCACGGAAGCGAAGAGTAAAAATAGAACAGGATCCTGCTAGCGAATCTGAAGCTATCTTTTTTGGAGTGCGGCGACCCGGCGCCGCTTTTCTCAAAATCGACTTGTCGATTTTCTTTGATTAGCAGGGACACTTGACTGCAGGCTTATTTGAAATTAAGAGAGATCGCCAGGTCGATCTCGAGAAAAGCGGCGCCGGGTCGCCGCACTCCAAAAAAACTATTATTTAAAATTTTATTTTATGCGGTTTTTAACGAATGACTTTACGCGCGAAATAGTGTATAATTGAGCCCCATCACATGGAGGATTTATGACAGAAGTAGGCTTTTGGACACCGATAACCCATTATAATAAATATAGGATGACTACGGAAGACGAGGTCATGCAGTTTGTCGATGAGGCTTTAAATATCTTCGGCACTCAAAAAGCTGTCATCTACAAGGATAACTTTATAGAACTCGAGGAGAAGGCGCCCGATTCTTGGGAGATAACCGCCCTAAAAATAGCTTCTGCTCTCGTAGTCGGCATCTTCCTCCTTATTGCAAAAGTTGTTCTGCGCTGCTCTCACACCTATGAGATCACACCTGCTCCTACTCCGGGTGCAAAGATCAAGCTAAATTTTGAAAAACTTATTCCAAAATATAGTCTTCCTGACCGACTGGTTACAGAGGAGATGGCTCCCGACGAACACAGACCTTTCACCCGCGTTAAATTTAGTTTTGGAATAGATAGAGCTATGGAATTTGTTATTAATAGAATTAATGCATCGATCACTTCAAGTGGCCCTCTAGCAAAGGTAGATTTCAGCTTTGATTATAGAGCCACACCCGCGCCAGAAGTTCTCTTTAATATGAGAAGCGGAGAGGCTCTCCCAAAAGACGGACCAGGGATGATTAAACTGATCGATGAGAATTATCGAGCGATACCAGAAAACCCACAGCTCGGACCATACCCCAAAAACCTGCTTGCGAACATTCTCAATATTTTAAAAAGAGAAGGCTGCATCCAAGATTATCATTATTCCCTTCATGGAGCTTGTGTGTATCCCCAGAAAGCAGCAGAAACAAAAACCGCTTAATAATACTGGAGAAAATTTATGGCAGAAGTAAGCTTTGGCACACCGGTAACCTACTCGGCTTTAAACAGGATTCAAATGACCACGACAGAGTGGTTAACAGAGTTTGTCGATGATGCTCTCGATATCTTCGGTACTCAAAAGGCTGTTATCTATATAGGAAATGTAGAACTCGAAGAGAAGCAGCCGGACGCTTGGCAGATAACCGCTCTAAAAATCGCTGCTGCGATCCCCTTTGGTATCTTTCTGCTTATTGCAAAAGTTGTTCTGCGCTGCTCTCACACCTACCAGATCACACCTCCTCCAACCCCAGGCAGAGAGATCAATCTAAATTTTGAGAAGCTTTTTTCAAAATATGAGCTCCCAGGCATTCTGGAAAAGAAAGGCCTAGAGCTTCAAACAAGTGGCGCTGTAGGTCCTGCGGATGTTATTTTGGCACGTAATGTTACTTACTCGTTTCCAACGTACCTGGCTTTTGACTTTGTGGTTGATAGGATCAATAGATCTATTGCTACACATGGCCCTCAAACAAAAGTAGAGTTCGAGTCTTACGGCGCTCCTGCACCTTCTGTGATATCGACGGGAGCCAGACAAATTACCGATATATCAGGCGCCGGAACCATCCATCTTCTGAATACTAATTACGACGCTCTTCCTCACAGAGTTGAACCATCGAAAAATCTGCTTAGTGTCATGCTAAAAATCCTAAAAGATGAGAACTACATCGACAGCTACAGAGAGGCTACGCTGAGCTGCTTTGATGTATTCCCAGTAAAAGCCCCTGAATCAAAAGACGCTTAAGAGAGAACGCTTTCTTAATCGCGGAAGCGATGTCAGGCGCTAGCCCCGCGTGAAGCGCAAGCGGAACGTGGGGAAAAATACACCCCCCAAATACCAAAGAGCCGCGGAAGCGGCGAAAGAGGTTTCTGTCGCCGCTACCGCGGCTCTGGTGTGTATGGGGTAGGGTTCTCTTCCCCACGTTCCGCTTGCGCTTCACGCGGGGCTAACACCTTACGCCACTTCCGTGGCTAACTTCTTCTTGGTATTAGCTGGCGCAGAAGGTGAGCGCATAGAGCGCAGCGGGGTAGCCCTCCTGCAGGGCTGCTGCGCAGTGGCGAAGGGTGGCGCCAGTTGTCATCACATCGTCGATAAGGAGAATGGTCTCGTCCGAGATCGAGCGCCTCTTTTTCCAGCTTATTGCATCTGAAGGAAGACTCTCGCGCTGCTTGCGCGACTGCCCTGTTTGGGGGAAGTCTCCGCTGCGCTTCTTCAGAAGATCGGCGCAGGGTCTATCCAGAAGGCGGCTGATCTCTTGCGCGAGCAGAAGGCTCTGATTGTAGCCTCGCGTCCAGGTGCGCATGAAGGGCTGAGGAACGGGGACGATGAGATCGGGAAGGGGAACCTCAAGGCGCAAGAATTGAATGAGCATCCAGGAGGCGAGATCTCTTGCCAGCTCCTGCTTCTTTCCAAACTTAAACTGCTGAACGAGTGTAGCTGCGGGCCCCGCATACTCAAAGGCGCTGCTCATGCGCTTAAAAGGGCTTCCTTTTGTTCGACACTTTGGACAGCCGCTCTCCTCTTTCTCTGTAAAGCAGCGGGGGCATCTTCCTTCGAGTTCGATCAAGCTCATCTGCTTTAAACACTCATCGCAGAGCCTCTTTTTAAGCTGGCCCGTCTGCTCCGTGCAGTGGAGGCAGAGTGGCGGGAAGATGAGTTCAAGCAGAGGCGTGATCACAGTCGATACAATTATATTCCGTACTTGGGCTTCTCTAAGGTACCGCGCACTTTTAACGTAAATGGCTCGACGAGTTTAAAGGCGACGTTCTGCTTCATCTTGATATCGACGTGGACGTTGCCCTTCAGATCGATGTAGGAGGGAGTCTCCTCTGCAAGGTAGAACTCGGAGCGGCTGCCGTCGCTGTGAGCTTCCTTGAGTCGCTCGATGAAGAATCTGCCCTCTCTTAAGTCGAGATCGATCTCTCCGTAGACGGGAACGAGCATCCCAGGATCTAAACCGAGATCTTTCACAAACTGAATGGGCATGTCGAGCAGGGAGCTCTCTTTTTTGAAGGCGTTGGTAAAGTCTAGGCTACCAGAACCATGAAAGCTGGAGGCTACGCCGATCTCTCCTCTGATATTTGAGAGGGTCAGATGCTTGATGGTGAGGGGTTTTGGTTCACCGAGTGGCTCACTACCGCGTCTGACTAGAGAGGGGCGGAGGTCTTGAACTTGGATGAGGGGCACGTCCAGATGCCACTCTCCGGTGGAGGGGCGTTTTTCTGCACGTGCGAGCTTCACCTGCATCTTCGCACCGGGATCGGCAAGCGTAAGCTGGCTGATGACGACGCGCTCCATGCTCATCTCCGCACGCGCACGTAGCCCATTTAAAGTATAGCCCATGCACTCAAAGTTCTGCCCAGCAAGGGCTCCGCGGAAGTGAGGAGAGCCCTCTTTGGGGAGAATGAGATCTCCGATCAGCTCATACCCTTTTCCTAACTTGAGAAGTGCAACCGCCTCTCTACTCTCCTTTGGAAGGAGAGAGGAGAGCTGCTTAAGATCGACTTTAATCGATCCAGAGAGCTGCTGCCCTTTTCCAGCTGAGGGGGCGCTTTCAAGATCGAGTTCTACGCCTGAAAATTTGCCGCGCGCCGACTGCCAGAGCCAGCCATTTTTACCAGCGGCTCTTCCCAGGAGTTTTACACCCTCACTCTTGGGATCGTCTTTAATCTGGATGCAGACCAGCTTCTCTTTAGAAAAATCGATGGCTAGCTGGAGAAAGAGGGGCTTCTGCTCATACTTTGAGAAACCGCCGATCTGCCAGATCTCCTCGCCTCGGACGAAGCTGAGATCGCGCGCCTCCCAATTATTTGCACCGAGCAGAGGTTTAGCAGAAGAGTGGGTCGCTTTTTTGATCGAGCCGCTCTTCATCGCAGGGTCCAGAGAGATCTTCTCAACTGTTACACAGGTCTCTTGGTGCGCAGAGATGAGCTCCACCTTCTTAACCTCTACCCCCTTCTTGGGAGAGTAGGTAAAGGGGATCTGCTTCTCGCTCTTAAAAGTAGTAGCTTCTGCTATAATATCGAGGGCCGCCTCGCCCGTCATCTCCATCGTCGAGAGGTCGACTTCAAATCGGCCTCTTCCCTTGATGGCAGCTGGAGCGGACTGCTGCTGCTCGGACGAGAAGTTTGCAAAATCGATCTGGTAGCCCTGAATGTTGCATGAGAGCCTATCTTTAACCTGCTCATAGATCCCCTCTCCATGCATGCGCGAGAGCGGATGGACGAGATCGAAGCTCTTGATGATGACTCTCTGGGGTTCAAAGAGGAGCGTAGTCTGGAGATTGATCCCACCGACGCTCAACTTTTTAATGTTCCACTCAGCGCCTCTCTTCTCACCTTTCATTGCAAACTGTGCGTAGGACTTGCCTTTGAAGCTAAGATCGCGCCCCTCTGCTTCAAAAGCGAGAAAGCCGTTGTAGCGCAGGCGCAGATCGATGTCGCTTGTAGAGCTGATCTGAGGAGGGTCGAAGGCGACGAGCCCAACTCTTTTAAGGAACTCGCACTGCTGAAAGATCTCTCTTCCAGCAACAGCGAGATCGCAGTTTAGAAGAAGGAGCTTTCCACTCTCGCTTAAAGAGAGCGTTGCATCTCTGGGCTTAGTCTGGAAGTAGTGGGAGCGAATAGGATCGAAGCGGACAGCAATCTCATCTTTTGCTCCCTTCTTGGCTACCCCTTTCACGCTTCCTGCAAGGCGTATGAGCTCAAGCTTCTCTTGAAGAAGCCTGAGGTCAAACTCTCCGCGGATCTCCCCTTCGAGCTTGAAGGCTGCCTGAGGAAGATCGAAGTTGTAGGTTGAGCCATCGCTTAAAGCAAACACTCCGCGCCCCTCTTTAAGAGAGAAGAGCTTTGCATGAGAGTCGGCAGTGAGTCCGCACGAGAGGTTTTTAAGTTGAGCAGAGGGTGAGAGCTGCACCTCTCCCTGAACCAGATCTCCAGTAAATCGCCAAGCTGCTGGCTCCTGACCGGCTCCCAGACGCGCATAGAGAGTGAAACCTTCAGCGGGGGTGACGATCTGTCCCTTTAACGGAAGTCCGGCAGTGGGAAAGCCCTTAAAATGCTGCAGAAGGCGCCAGAAGTCTGAGGCCTCTCCTGAAAGAGAGGTGGATGCGACAATGAGATCAAAGGTCTTGGGCTGCGTCTCTGTTAAGTGGAGCTCTCCTTGAAAAAGAACCTTGCCGCACTCTGCCTTCACACCGTTTAAGCTTATCTGCTCTTTTGAAAGGGTGCACATCCCGCTGATCTTTTCGATCACAAGGCTAGTAGCCTTATCGACATACCTTCCAGAGATAAGAGGCATCTCCCCTTCGAGCTCTTCGCTCTCAAAAGTGTAAGCCAGGTGCGCCTGGTGTGTGCCGCTTAATGAGAAGTTAAATAGTGGATGGTCGGCTGCAAGTTCGGAGCCTTCGACTGTGCAGTCGAGCTTCTTTTCGTTGAATGTAGCTGAGAGGCTAACTCCTCCTGTAATATCGATCTGTGGATCGAATGTGTGCACTAGATCGCGATAGACATCTGCGGTAAGTGTTGAGGAGCGCAGCCACCCCTCTTGAGGATCGAAGTGGGAGAGAAGCTCTTCAAATGAGGAGAAGGTGGGGCCTTTAACTCTAAAGCCAAATTCAACTGTGCTCTGCTCCTGCAGCGTCGCCGTCCCTACAAGAGCGTATCCCGACGCAGGAAGATCTGCTGCTCTGTGGATCTCGATATCGCTTCCTACGCCTTGAAAGAGACCTTTCAGCGAGAGGCGCTGCGCTCCCTGCTTATCCCATGCAAGCTCAAACTCATCGGCTTGGAGGGCGATCTTTTCAGCCTCTACATCCCCTTGAAATCCCTGGATAAGAAGCTGATTGAAATTCCATCCCGCTTCCGACTTCACCGCCTCGCCTGCGAGTTCGAGGAGATCTATCTTTCCACTATATTTCTGCTCAGGCAGCTCAAAAGAGAGTTTGCGCAGGCTGACATCTTGAAATCCGAGCAGCGCGAGCTCTCCCTCTTTTACCTCCACTGTTGCTTTTCCATCTAACAGCCCCTCTTTCAAAGAGAAGGGTGTCCATGGACTTACAAGGGAGAAGAGTTCGGGCCCGACCTCTTTAAATTCTGTCTGAAGAAGATAATCTCCCTCTTTCTGAGAAGAGAGCGCAAGACGCGCAGTGGCGGGCAGCGCATTTGCTTCGCCAAGTGTCATGTCGAGCGTTGTCCAGAAGGCTCCTCTCTCTTCAATTTTTCCAGAGCCCTCCATGCGGAGTGCGAGCTTCTTCTCTCCACTAAACAGAAGCGAGCTCACAAAAAAAGCGGGCTCCTTTTCTGGCTCGAGCACGAGCGCAGCTTCCGCTTTTCCAAGCACGGGAGTACGCCCACCCTCAGCCGGAATGTAGCTGCACTCAGCTCCCTCAAGCGTAAGCGATAGAGAGAGCTCCTTCCATAAATCTCCTCTTCCTTCAGAGAGAAGAGGAAGTGAGCAGTTTCCACGGAGAGCCTCTCCTTGAACCTCTATCCCGAGTTTAGGATGAAAAAGAGTAAAGCAGTGCCCCGAAACATCAGCATTGAAAGAAGAGAGCGAAAACTCATGAGAGAGAGTCGCATGAGCATTTAGTTCGATATTGCCAGCGCTGCTCTTCCATCCATTTAAGAGAGGCGGATAGAAGACTCCCACCAGCTGAAAAAGATGGGGAGCCGTGATCTCATCCGCCTTTAAGCGAGCAGAGGGCCCCTCCTCTTCCATCTTCATGTCGATTTGGAGCAAAGGGAGATGAAATAGAGCTGGATCTGAGGTGAGCGCGAGGTGGCCGATCTCCTCTTTTGCCTCTTTAGAATCGAAGGTGAAGTAGAATCTTTGCGAGTTGTCGAGATTTAATACCCCATTTCTCACCTGGAGCTTCATCCCAGCAAAGCGCGAAGGAACAAGTAGATGCAGGGGAAGCGCTGCATTCGACTGCTCTTCGCTAGAGAGGTAGATCTCTGGATGTGAGAGGATGAGCTGCGCCTCGAGATAAAGGGGCTTCAGCGCTGGGCGGAATGTGAGTTCAGCCTCATCGATGTGCAGCTGCATCCCCTCATCTTCGAGATGTACACCTTTAACTGAGATCTTTCCCTCCTTCCACTCGAGCCTCTCATAGCTCAAATGCGGAGGAAGAACAAATGAGAGCGCAAATCTAAGTAGTGGCGATCGAAAGAGAAATACGGAGACGAGAAGAAGAGTAAAAAGGAGAAAAACAAGACCTTTCTTCTTTCTTCGTTCTTTCATAATAGTGCGATGTAGCTTTTGCGATCTAGAAGCAGCTCTAGTTCTGCGGGATTTACAAGCTTAATCTTAAACAGCCAGCCTTCAGATTCAGGAGAGGTGTTGATCTTTTCCGAAGCATCTTTAAGTTGCGTGTTGATCTCGACGATCTCACCAGAAACAGGAGAGTAGATGTCGGCTGCCGCCTTCGTCGATTCGAGCACAGCGACCTCATCGCCCGCTTTCACTCTTTTGCCAACGATGGGAAGCTCGATGTAGACCACTTCTCCAAGCTCTGTCTGAGCCTGCTGGGTGATTCCTACAACTCCGATCTCGGTTCCTTCTAAGCGGATCCACTCGTGCGATGGTGTGAACTTCATATCTTATTTCTTCAGTTTAACGCTGCTCCAGAGAGCCGCTTCTTGTTCGATCGAATAGTAGCGAGAGGAGACGGAAAAATGCTGCGGACTCCCCTTGAATCTGTGAATGCGGTAGGTCAATCCCAAACGATCAAAAGAAGCCGGATCATATCCATGCAAACAATTGGAGGGAATCGTTATTTGCAGCGTGTATTTTTTGCGTCCGAAATCCGCTTTCACCTCGATCTCCTCTGGATCGCAGAGAGGGTGGGTATCCTCTGTGCGGAAGCGGGTCAGCTCCTGCACTCGAATCTCACCCACCTCCTTCGGAAGGATCACAAAGTGGTGGCAGAAGCGGGTTAAAAAACCTGCTGATTTCAGATCGCGCGTGTCGAAAAATAGTTCGACAGCATCTCCCTGGCTCAGTTGAGGAAAGAAGCACTCTTCGAAGGGCTTATCCACACTCACTTCAATGAGAAGAGCCTCCTCATTCCATCCCATGGAGACCTCAGCAAACTTCTCCTCGCCCAAAAAGGGGGTTGTGGAGGGGAGAGGAGAGAGCCGGCGGAAGGCCTTTGCATACTCGATCTCAAATGAGAGAGCGAAAAAATCCAGCGGAGAGAGCGGCTCGATCTGGTCTAAAAGACCATCATCATAATTTCTCATTAAACAGCTCTATTGGGTAAAATATTTTCGCCAATCGCTCTCTTCTCGATCATCTGATTAAGAAGCTCTCCCATGAATTTCCTGCTCGTCTCGCGCGATAGATTCTCCTGGATCTCGTTCTTCTCTTCTTGAGTGAGTTCTGTTGCACTTGTGCGGCCCTTCATCTTGCAAAAGCCGAGCTCTCCGAGGAAGCCCACTCCAACAGAAGACCAGCCCCCTTGAGGCAGAGCAAGAACTTCTTCTTTGGAAAAGGGAGAGCGCTCCCACTTCCTAATCGAGCGCTGACTCTTTTTAAGTTTCCACTGATCCTCAAAGCTCGATCCTGTCTGTATTAAACTCTGATCCTCTGGAGAAGAGATCACTCTTGCTCTCATCTCACGCATCCATGCGTAGTGGCGACGAGTTGCGTAAAACTCGAGCGGCTGGTTTCCCTCTTTTTCAGAGAGAGTGTGCCCGGTCTGCTTCCACTCCTCTTCAATTGCTTTGAGAAGCGGCGCATAAAGAAGAGCTCCAACTTGATCGCTTACGCTCTGAAGCGGCTTCCACTCTCCGTTTGAAAGTTGAAAGAGAGAGGGATTCTTCTTGCGGATCTCTGGATAGGCCTCTTCTAGACGAGCGTCCACAAGTCTATCAAGCGTTCCATCCGATGAGGCTGTAATAAATGTGAGAATCTCATTTTGAGGAGCGATCTCAATCGACTTGATGCGATATAAGCTCTCCTCATCTGCTGAAACAAGAGATAGCGTTGAAGTTTCTGATAGCTTCTCGATTAGCGCTGCTGCGGAGATTGTCGAAAGGAAAGGAAGCTCCTCTCCCTTGAGACGCACTCCCCTTTCTACTCGCTGAATCGGCGCGCGCTCAAAGGCATCTGCAATCCACTCAGGATGTGCGTCGACGATTCTAATGCGTGTGAACTGGTCGATTTTTAGACGCTCTTTTGGATTTAAACTATCGAGCAGCGCCATGCGACCTGCTGCGCTTCTCGTCTGCTCTTTTGAGAGTTGTGGAAATTGAGCTTGCAGAGTCTGCCAGTTCTTATCCTCACCCTGCCACTGCCAGGTCTCTTTTATTGTGATCCGCTGAGCTACAGCCTCCTTTTTCACTTCGCGCCACTCGAGTTTACACTGGCGTCTTACAAGCTCAGGAGCCCTCTTTTCAACCTCTTGAACAGATGGCAGCTGTCTGGGTAGATAGAGGCTGGAGCGAGAGACTCCCATCACCCCTTCTACATAGTACTGATATTTGAGAAGCGAGCGAAAATTTCTCAGACGCAAGCTATCGGCTGGAGAGTACTCTTCGACCTCTGCTCCCTCGTTTGCATAAACGCTAAAGGCGTTAAATGGAAGAGAGTCTACCTGCATCGATCTCCCCACATCTGCTGAGAGGCGGCGCATCAGCATCACCTTCTTCCACAGCTTGATCGCGCGGCCCTCGTCGAAACCGAGCATGCGCAGCTGCTGACCAAAAAATGCTTTCGCATCTTCGTAAGTGGGACTCTCTTTTATGTTTGCAGTTGCAAGGCCCTTCTGAAGATTTTTCAGAAGTTCAGTGCGCGCCTCATCATTTGAGATCGAGAGGCCGCGCTTCTCTGCGACCTTTGCCGCGTTGATGATATATTCAGAGATCAGCTGGAGATAGCCTCTTCCTAGCCAGTCCTCTATCGTCTCAAATCCAAAGAGGTGCAAATTGGCATAATTCAAGCTCTCATCGGGGCGAACAGCAGACCGTTGATTCTGCTGATAGAAAAGAACGCGTCTTACCATCTCGCTAGGCAGGTTGAGCTGTTGAACGCAGAGTCTGGAGAGAAGTCCCAGAAAATTCTGATCTGCTGCTTTTGCGCTTCTTAAAAGAGAGATCACCTGAAACGCTTCGGGCTGGAACTGCTGCCAGACCCCTACCGCGCTGATTTCTGGCGCTTCGGGATGCACGTAGAAATTTGAGTTCCTGACTTTTAGGAGCTTCTCATCGAGCTCGGGCTTTAACTTATCAAAAAATCTGTTTGAGATCGTCTCTCCAAGCCCGGTGGCGAGAAAGTCCTTCCGCACCACATCATCATTCAGGAGGTTAAGGGTTCTGTTTTTTCCAGAAAAAAGAGAGTCAGGAGCGGCGGCTGAGAGAAAATAGACCAGCTCATCCACCTCCCTTTTTGAGAGATCGGAGCCATCGACTGTCTTTCCAATTACCTCATCCTTAACCTCTTCGCTTGTTAAAAACGGAGAGAGGGTTCCTGCGAATAGGAACGAAACGATAATAAAAATGATGACGATGATGAAGAAAACGCGCTGATGTTTTCGGAAAAATCTAAGCATAGCCACTCCAGTCTTCTATAAAGAAACGAGGAGTGTAGCCGGATTATTTAATCTTTAAAAGGGCGAGAAGGTTTTTTTTTGGTTTTACACGACCGAGAGCCTTGAGAAGAGCTTCCGAAGAAGGGAGCTTCTGATCAGGCAGCAGGTGTGCCAGAAGGTAGACTAGCATATTTCACGTCCTCCTATCCCTATAATATGCCCCCCCGATTTTCTTTCCACTCCTAAAAACAAAAACTTATTTTCATTAGAAGTTTTTACCGAACCTATTCAAGTCCTAAATAGACATGTCGGATGGTGTGCGCTTCGCCACACCTCCCTTGGGCCACCTTGCGCTTCACCTCGCTTTGCCAAACCATGTGCTCGAAAACAGAGTGGGCCACTGCCCTACCCTGTACGCCTGGCCGGCTTTTCTGCGCTACGGTTTTGCTTTGCGATCTGAATCGATCGGCTGCTCAAGGCGCTCATTCCCCGCCGGACTAACGTCTCGGGTGCGGGGCCCCTTTCGCGTCCAGTCGCAGTTGCAGATAAAGAGACTGAAGACCTTTCTCTTCAAACTCTTTGCCTAGCCCTGCGACTGGACGCGAAAGGGACCCACAACGAAGGAAGTGGGATGAGCGCCTCGAGCAGCCCTTCGATTCAGATCGCACAGCAAAATTGCACCGCAGGAGAAGCGCGGCAAGCGCGTCAGGGGTCGTACAGAGGTACGCCCCTTCTCCGAGGACGCGATTTGGCAAAGCGAGGTGAAGCGCAAGAGGGTCGCGGGGAGGCCCCGAGAGAAAGCGAAGCTTTCACCTAGACCCCCGACATGTCTATTCAGCCTACAAAAAATTTAAACTCTATTTAGTAGGATTTGGCGAAGATGACGCGCTGGGGGCTCTTTTTGCCGGTGAAGGGGCAGATGCCCTCTTCTTTTTCGGCGTCTAGAGGGATGCAGCGAATGGTCACGCCGAGCTTCTCTTGAATCTCATCTTCAACGGCCCGCTCTCCGCACCAGTGGGTGTAGGCGAAGCCACCATGAATCTCGGGCTTCTCCTCATTTTTTGGAGTGAAGAAGTCGTAAAACTCCTTTTTAGAGTCGATCTTCTTCATATGCGCAGTGCGCATGCTGAGCGCACGCTCGAAAAGGCCATTCTGAATCTCGTCGAGAATAGAGGTGACTGTTGAGCTGAGCTCTTGGCGAGTGATACCAATTGCTTCTCTTGCAGGGCGGTCTCGTCTGAAGAGGCTAAGCTTTCCATTTGCGATGTCGCGAGGGCCGATCTCTAAACGAAGAGGAACACCCTTCTTCACCCACGACCAGAGCTTATCTCCTCCACCCATCTCGCGCTCGTCAACTAGAACAGTGAGTGGGCGTCCATCGTAATGGATATGGCGGAGCTCGCCCGCGAGACTGTGGCAGTAGCCGAGGACCTCCTGCTTGCTCTCAGGCTTGTGAATTACAGGCAGAATGACGATATGTGCAGATGCGATTTTAGGAGGCAGGATAAGACCATCATCATCGCTGTGCGACATGATGAGCGCGCCAACAAGACGAGTCGAGCATCCCCAAGAGGTTGTCCAAGCAAACTCCTCTTTGCCTTCAGCATCGCGGAACTGAATTTTTGAGACCCGCGAAAAGTTCTGACCTAAAAAGTGGGAGGTTCCTCCCTGCAGCGCCTTGCGATCTTGCATCATCATCTCGATGCAATAAGTTGAAACGGCGCCAGGGAAGCGCTCCTTCTCTGTCTTCTCCCCTTTAATTACAGGGATGGCGAGATATTTTTGCGCGAACTCCTCATAGGTGTGAAGCATGCGCATCGTCTCCTCTTCAGCCTCTTGACGAGTCGCGTGAGCTGTGTGTCCCTCTTGCCAGAGAAACTCGGTGGTACGGAGGAAGAGGCGGGTGCGCATCTCCCAGCGGACGACGTTTGCCCACTGGTTGATGAGCAGAGGAAGGTCGCGGTAGGAGGTCACCCACTTGGAGAACATCTCACCGATGATCGTCTCAGAAGTCGGACGGACGATGAGCGGCTCTTCCAGAGGACCAGCGGGAATGAGCTTGCCATCTTTGCCCTTTTCCAAACGGTGGTGGGTGACGACAGCGCACTCTTTAGCAAAGCCTTCGACGTGCTGCGCTTCTTTTTCCAGAAAGCTGAGCGGAATGAAGAGAGGAAAGTAGGCGTTCTGGTGGCCTGTCGCTTTGAACATGCCATCGAGCACGCGCTGCATGTTCTCCCAGATTCCATACCCCCAGGGTTTGATCACCATACAGCCGCGCACGGGCGAGTGTTCAGCTAGATCCGCTGCGCGGACCACCTGCTGAAACCATTCTGGATAGTTCTCTTCACGAGTCGGCTCAATCGCTGTCTTTTTCATTAAAATGTCTCTCCGTTATGAGAGAAACAAATTAACATGTTTTAAGTGAATTTTCCAAGAACTGACGCAACTCTTTCTTTGCTTGAGCCATTTGCGATGGGGTGGCCTCTTGGCCGAGCAGCGGATAGGTGTGGGCCAGAATCGCCTCCGCAACCTTAGCCTCTGGGAGGAGGAGGGAGCGGAGAAGAGGCTCGGGAGGCATGATAAGAGCGATCGTCCCCTGGTGGAGAAACCCCTGTTTTCGCTTGCGCTGGGCAGCCCCGGCAAGCTTTCTGCCTCCAAGAACAAGATCATACTTAGTAGGCTTTGCCATGCAGAAGCTGTTGCAGCTCTCATCGAGAGCCACCCCATCCTCCGGCGTGAGTTTAAAACTCTCTTTACCTCCTAAGAACTGCTCAACTGCTTTTAAAACCGCATTATTAATGAAGGCGTAGTTATCGAGTGTATTCAAAGAAAAGTAGGGAGAGGTAGAAGGGATCAAGACTGAAAAAGCGAGATCCCAGAGATGGAAGACGACTCCGCCGCCAGTCGGCCGCCGGGCGAGATCGATCCCCTCTGCTTGCACCCGCTTCAGATCGAGCAGTTTAGCAGGATCTGCGAAGTAGCCATAGGTCAGAGACTCCCTTTCCCACTCGTAAAAGTGCAGAATCGCATCCGCTTCAAGAGAGTCTAGCATCTGGGCGTCTAGCTGCATGTTCCTTTCAGCGCTTGAACGGCCCGTGTCGATGACTTTTAGGTGCATCGCTTAAATCGAGGAACTTCTCTCCCCTCAAACTCTACGGTTTCAAAAAACATCTTTAAAGGGCGCACCCAGACTGGATGATCGCCAAACTTTTCGCAGAAATACTGCCCCTCATAGACCACGTAGGGCTCATACTCCTCCGTATGCATGCCGATGGCTAGGATCTTGTATTTTTTACCCTTATAATGCTGAAAAAGAGCGCCTACTACCAACTCCTCGCTTCCTACCGCCATGACACCCTCCAAGGTTAAAACCAGGAGAATCGCAAAAACCTCCAAATAGTGCAACCCCATCTCTGTGTAAAAAACCCAATTATTTTGTTTATAAAGATTAATTTTTTGATTAATTAATTATAATTAAATATAATAAATAATGAATTAATGTATTCAAATTTAAAATAATTACTTTACATAAAGTAAATTGAGTCTGCTTCGCTTGTTTGCCATAAATGGGCAGGGCTCTTAGAATAACGGTAACAGCCGGTTAATAGGGTTAGCACTATGTTTGATAAATTCACCAATCGCGCAAAACAGGTCATTAAGCTCGCCAAAAAAGAGGCGCAGCGCCTTAACCATAACTATCTAGGAACCGAACACGTTCTGCTCGGCTTGTTAAAGCTCGGTCAGGGAATTGCTGTTAACGTTCTCAGAAACTTCAATCTCGACTATGACACTGTGCGCGCTGAAGTCGAGCGCCTTGTCGGCTTCGGTCCAGAGATTCAAGTTTATGGCGATCCCGCTCTCACTGGAAAAGTGAAGAAAGTTTTCGAATTTGCAAACGAAGAGGCTGCCGCTCTTAACCACAACTACGTCGGCACAGAGCACCTACTGCTTGCGCTTCTCAGACAGACAGATGGCGTTGCAGCGCAAGTTCTCGAAAACTTAAATGTCAGCCTTAGAGATATCCGCAAAGAGGTGCTGAAAGAGCTCGAAACGTTCAATCTGCAACTGCCTCCGATGGGAATGAGCGGCAGCTCTCCTAACGCTCCATCTCCAACTGGAAAACCTCAAGAGAAGGCAGCTCAAACTCCCGAGAAGACTCCAGCTTTAAAAGCCTACGGCCACGACTTAACAGAGCTCTGCCGCGAGGGCAAACTCGATCCAGTCATCGGCCGCAAGGAAGAGGTCGAACGCCTCATTCTGATTCTCTGCCGCCGCCGCAAAAACAACCCTGTACTCATCGGTGAGGCTGGAGTTGGAAAGACGGCGATTGTAGAAGGACTGGCTCATGCGATTGTAAAGGGAGAGGTGCCCGACAATCTCGCGAAGAAGAAGCTGATTTCGCTCGATCTTACACTCATGATCGCTGGCACTAAATACCGCGGCCAGTTTGAAGAGCGCATTAAAGCGGTGATGGACGAGATCAAGAAGAATGGGAACATCCTCCTCTTTATCGATGAGCTCCACACGATCGTAGGTGCAGGTGCAGCTGAAGGTGCAATCGACGCCTCTAACATTTTGAAGCCCGCTCTCTCTCGCGGTGAGATTCAGTGTATCGGTGCAACCACGCTAGACGAGTATAGAAAGCATATCGAAAAGGATGCAGCACTTGAAAGACGCTTCCAAAAAATTCTAGTCGCTCCTCCTTCTGTGGATGAGGCGACTTCAATTCTGATGGGCCTTAAAGCCAAGTATGAAGAGCACCACAAGTGCCTCTACACAGAAGCCGCCCTCAAATCGGCCGTCTTCCTATCCGATCGCTACCTAACAGGAAGGTTCCTGCCGGATAAGGCGATCGACCTGCTCGATGAAGCGGGTGCTAAAGCGCGCATTGCGATGATGCACCAGCCTCAAGACATTACCAAGTATGAAGCTGAGATCGAAGAGGTGAGAGTCGGCAAAGAAGAGGCGATCAGCAAGCAAGAGTACGAGAAGGCTGCTAAGATGCGCGATAAGGAGAAGAATCTACGAGATCATCTCCAGCAGATCCGCAACGAGTGGGAGAGCAAGAAAGAGGAGCATCAGGTCATCGTCGATGAAGAAGAAGTTGCGACAATCGTCGCTAAACAGACCGGCATCCCCATTACCCGCTTGACCGAAGGCGAGACTGAAAAAGTCCTCAAAATGGAAGAGGCCCTCAAAGGCATGATCATCGGCCAGGATGAGGCGGTAAGCACCGTCTGCCGCGCAATCCGCAGAAGCCGCGCCGATATTAAAGATCCAAACCGCCCCATTGGAGCCTTCCTATTCTTAGGCCCCACAGGCGTTGGAAAGACGCTTCTTGCCAAGCAGCTTGCGATCAACATGTTCGGCGGAGAAGACGCACTTATCCAGATCGACATGTCCGAGTACATGGAGAAGTTTGCAGTCTCGCGCCTCATGGGCTCGCCTCCAGGCTACGTAGGACACGAAGAGGGCGGCCAGCTCACCGAACAGGTGCGCCAGAGACCCTACTCAGTTGTACTCTTTGACGAGGTGGAGAAGGCTCATCCAGATGTGATGAACGTCCTGCTCCAGATTCTTGAAGAGGGACGTTTAACAGACTCTTTTGGCCGGAAGGTCGACTTCCGCAATACGATCATCATCATCACCTCCAACTTGGGAGCTGATCTCATCCGCCGCTCGACAGAAGTGGGCTTCGGCTCAACCGAGGGAATGCCCGACTTTAAGTCGATGCAGGAGAAGATCGAGGGTGCCGTGAGAAAGGGATTCAAACCAGAGTTCATCAATAGACTTGATGGCGTTGTGATCTTCAGAACTCTTGATCGCACACACCTCTTGAGCGTCATCGACCTCGAAGTGAAGAAGCTCCAAGCGAGACTCTCTCGCAAGAACATCTTCTTGGCACTCGACGAGAAGGCGAAAGCCCTCCTCGTGAACAAAGGGTTCCAACCGGAGATGGGAGCACGCCCCCTACGCCGCGTGATCGAGCAGCAGCTGGAAGATCCACTTGCAGAGAAGCTTCTGATGAATCCAGGCAAAGGCGGCAGCTGGCTCGTCTCAGTCGAAGGAGATAAGTTCCTCTTCATCGACCAGGCCCTCGTCACCCACGACTCGAAAAAAGAGATCGTCATCGCCGAGAAGAAGTAGGGAGAGAGGCGCTCGGAGAAGAAACGGACATTAACGGACGAAAGTGGACAGGAAACGGACGGGAATGGACACGCGCTGAAGAAAGAATTCTTTTCCTCTCTCTTGCCCGCTGGTCCGTTTTTGTCCATTCCCTGTCCATTGACGTCCATTCTCTTTAGCGGGCCTTCTTATGCGCGCGCTCCCAAGTGGGTGGAGAACCAGGCGCGGGCGAGTTTGGCGACAGCTTCGAGAGCTCCGGGCTCTTCAAAGAGGTGGGTAGCGTTCGGGACGATCGCGAGCTTTTTTTCACACTTTAGCTTATCGAATGCCGCTTCGTTCATTCCAATCACTTCACGGTCGCGCTCTCCGACAATGAGTAGTGTAGGCGCCTTCACAAGATGCAGAATTGAACCCGCCATGTCTGGACGCCCCCCGCGCGAAACTACTGCGCTGATGAGCGAAGCCTTTTCCACTGCTGCAACAAGTGCGGCCGCAGCACCCGTGCTTGCGCCAAAGTAGCCGATATCGAGCTCTCTTGTCTGGGAATTTTTCTGAAGCCAGTCGGTGACAGCAACTAGCCGTCTTGCGAGAAGGGCAATATCGAAGCGAAGCTCTCCTGTTACAGAGTCCTCTCTCTCCTCATCCTGTGTGAGTAGATCGATAAGGAGCGTTGCGACGCCCCCTTCTTGTAAAAATTTCGCGACAAACTGGTTCCGGGGGCTATGCCGGCTGCTTCCGCTACCATGGGCAAAGAGAACGATTCCCTTTGCTCCCTTGGGAATCTTTAAACTCCCCTCTAGCGAAACCTTTTCAGCCTGAATGTGAACGAGATCTTTTTCCATCTCTCTGCTTCATAGCAGAGAGTGCCATTCGGAGAAATCACTCTTTAAGTAGAACATCTCTTTATAGGAGCTGCAACCCACATCACGATGATCAACGCATTCGAGTTGTGAGCCTTTTGACCCGATTTTTTGAGTGAAGCTCCAGAGAAACTGCTCATGCGGACTGGATTTAATATAGAGGTATTGTTTTCCCACCCCCTGTGCGCGTCTCATTGCCTCTTCAACCAGCCTTGTTCCAATGCCAGACCTTCTATAATCTGGGTTCACGAGAACATATGTGATATGGGCCGCCTCTTGAGTGCGCATGTCAGGAGAAGCTGAGTATGTCTGCGTGACGATAACGCCGACCTTCTTGCCAGCAACATCCGCAAAAACAACCTGCAAATTCTCTGATTTAATCTGGTTCGATTGACTATGATACGACTTACTACTTCTATATGGAAAGATCTCCATCACATAATTGTTGTAGTCTCTTTGATAAGATGTCAAAGCAGAGTGCTGACAGGCACTCTTTAAGCCTTTAAAAGCTTCTTGTAGACTTTCACTCGTACCCAGCTCTATCGCATCGAGCAGTTTCACACCCGCAGCTCCTAATACCTTAGGTTTAGATGCAGCTTTTTCGGAAGGTTCCACGCTAGATGGCTGAGTAAGTTCTACTGGCTGGTCTTGTTTGGATTCTTTAACAGAAGATTCTCCATTTTTGATCAAGAAAACGGTATAGCCTGGATATTCTGGCTGTTGGTCATGTTTATCGCCCACCACTTTCGCGTAACCGTTAATACACTTTTCTTTTTTGAGGATTCTGCAAACAGTCTCTAAAAGCTCCTTGCTTGCAATTTTAAAGGCCTTTTCATAGACAATATCTGGTAGATCATCTTGAACAGCGCCATCCCCATAAAGTCGATCAACGTCATCAGCATCATCAAGAAGTCCCAGGCTTTCATAACTTTCTCCTGCCTCTTCTTTCTTACCAGTTTCTTTCGCTAAAATAATCCTACGGACAACTTTATCAAAAACTGTTTCCAGATAGATCGTATATGTCCGGTTTACAAATACAGACCCTCTTCCTTGTTTTTCAGAGATGGTGACAACATGAGGAGCTCGAAGATCGAGATTTTTTACAGACTCGAGATTTCTCCAGTTGAAACTTCTATCGATAATAACCCTCTTTTCAGGAGCTCTTGCTACTATGGGGGGCGTCGGCTTTTCAACTTTAAGAACCTGAGCAGGCGGAATCGCAGTTGCTAGGCCGGCTGTAAATCCCACATTAGTACGCTCAATCCAGACCTGGTTTACGAAGGTGTATTGCAAGCGAAGAACTGTTTTTGCAATGAGTGCAAGAATAGGAAGGATAATAGTAACGCAAGCAAGGACTTTAATCACTGTCTCGAGCAGTAGAGGTGGGGCTCTAGTCGTAATATCCACAAAATTACCTGGCGCCACCATTGATGAATCTCTGTTTAAAGAGGCCACACTATCTATGCAGAGGCAAAATGCGATTAGATCATCGGATAATTCTAGAACTTTCTCAGCAAGGGTTTGATTTGGCATATTCGCTGGATAGCGAACGGGTATTGTCCAAGGAATGTATGTATTAACAAGCGTCACTGTTTCGACTCCGCTCGAGCAGTAATCACTAAGGAAGCGCCTGCAGCTGAGGTCTGTTCGGCTGCTGGGGTAGCTGCAAATTTTTTAAACCAGAGCCAGTAGGATTCATCGGTCGAGTGTTTAAACGTTAACCCTAGCTTTTTACTCGCGCTTTCCACAAATGAGAGATCGATATGTTTAGTCGAAAAAGAGAAGTATCCCTTCCCTCTCTCTTTTGCATGCTCAATCGCTTTAGATAGTAGAGCCAGTTTCTGCTTTTCGTTATCCATTTTTACTGCAAGCCGCTCTAAAGTCATCTCATTCAGATTAAAGCCCATAGCGTCAATTTCAGGCTGCTGCACTACGACAAAACCGATCTGACCTCTTTCGGCTTGCAAAAGGAAAATTTTGCTCTTCTCTGCGCTATCTGCTTCTGGTTCGAAGACTTCTCTAAGGAGAGCTTCTGTGTATAAACGCTCAGAAGCAGGAGTGAGCTCATCCATAATTGCAACAGTAGCCTCTCTTCCGACTTGTAGCGCATCGCGGATCTCGAAGGGAACATCTACATCTGGAGTTTCTTCGACTGCGGCTGTTGGCTTAAGATTGATTTCAAAAAACTGACCACTCATTCCGGCCAATGCAACTCCTAATTTAGGTGCAGCTCGTCTAATAAACGGGGTGAATGAATCATACATTTGCATTATGGGAAGGCGGGCTACAAGTTTTTCTTTGTTTTGGCTTTTTGCATACTCAATAGCTCTCTGGAGCAGAGCCCTTCCGTAACCCTTCTCTCTACTTCCTTCCTTAACGTGTATCCACATCTTCATCTCCCTATCTGGCATCTGGGAGTAACCATCTCTGTCAACAAGGATAAGACCGACAGCTTCTCCTTCGACTTGCATCAGAAAGATCTTGATCTCACTGGTATCTCCCGGCTTTGGATTGAAAATAGCATCTATGTGCTCTTCATCATGGAAGTGATGAAAATCATAGCTGCCTATTCTCTTCATCATTGCCAAGGCGGCATCTCTTCCCACTTCCAGCGCATCGATGATCTTGAAAGGAGCGCCTGCAGTTGAGATTCCTACTGCTGCGGTTGCAGCAGAGCCTGCAGAAGCTGCGGGAGGTTCGTGAGAATGAAGGGGAGGTCTTCTTCCTTCATATTCGAAGGTGTACTGCGCGCGCAGAACCGTTTTTACGACCAGAGCAATTAAAGGGAGGATGACGGTGCAGCAGAGGAGCACTTTAAAAGCGGTAACTAGATAGTCCGCACACTCGTCATGCTTAGAAAAGGTAAGCTTGACTGTCGAGCCATGCACGACCTCCACAGTATGTTCAGGCTTTTTGAGAGTAGCTACAAATTCACTCCAGAAGAAGAGGTCGATAAGCCAGTCGGAGAGCTCAAGAGCTGTTTGGGCCCAGGTCTTCTCCTCCATATTCTCTGGATAACGCACTGGAATAGACCAGTCTATTGCACGTCGTGTATATGTTGCTTGCGCCATTTTTCCTCAAAAAATTAAAAATTAGATTGAGCCTTCTTCTTTTGCGTCGCCCTTGCTCTCTTCCGCTGCAGCTACGGGAGCCGCGGCAGGGGGTTTAGATCTAAGATCGATGGTAATAGATTGGGCATCATTCTTTTCTGGGAGGCCCAACTTTTTGGCTGCACCGCGTACAAAGTCTAGAGTTAAGGCGTACTTGTCGCCTTTTTCATCATCAGCCCAAGACGGTAAATAAACCGTCAAGCTCTCTTTACCTAGAGACTTTGCGTACTGGATAGCTTCATTTAAGAGCTGAGTTGCAACGCCCTTTCTTCTGCTGTCGGGGTGTACAACAAGTCGAGTGATATCCAGGGTCTTCTCATTGCTATATTTATTTGGTCCTACAACGATAAACCCTATGTTTTTGATACCCTCTTCTGCAAAGAAGACATTGTTACCATCGCCTTTGAATCTTCCGCTATTAAAGATTGCATCTACAGTCGAACCGGCATAAAAAGTGTGATCACCAACATAGGCTCTAAGGTCGTAAAGAGCGTTGAAACAAGTTGCTTGTCCTGCTGTTTGCGCGCTGAACATTTTAAGACTCTTTTCTCCGCTTCCACCCGACGATCCTGCAGCTGATGAGCTTGCAGCGGCCGCAGCTAAGCTGCCGCCGGACTTCTGTGAATAAATTTTTCTTTCTTCTTCAAAGGAGTAGTAGGCGCGCAGAATGGTTTTTGCGATGAGGGCAGGAATAAAAATGGTGAAGCAGATGAATACTTTGAAAGCTACACCTAGGCATGAGCACTCATCATCCTGATCTCTATGCCAAATCCTCACCGTGTCACTCAGAATCACTTCCGCATCCATCTTGCGTTTTGCCAGATCAACTCTTGCCGTCCCATCGCTACAGAAGATCCAGTCGACAACAAGATCTGAGAGCTCTAGCGCCGTTTGGCCCAAGGTCTTTCCCTCCATATTCTCTGGATATTCCACAGGGATCTGCCAATCTAACGGAACCATTCGGATTGCAACTGTTTGAGTCATCTTTCTCTCCAAATTACATTGATAAAAGAGAAATTTTATCACGTCCGTGTTTTAAAAAGAATTAAAAATATGTTAATTAATACCACTAAAATAAAATATTAAACAGTAAAACAAAAACAATATTTTATTGATTTGAAAACACCGATTAATTCATATTATCGGCTATGAAAGATAAAAAAACAGTTGTGGTGGGCATGTCTGGAGGGGTCGACTCTTCCGTTGCGGCCTACCTTTTAAAAGAGCAGGGGTACAACGTCATCGGCCTCTACATGAAGAATTGGGAGGAGGAGGATGGAAGCGGAGCCTGCCACGGGCTGGAGGATTACGAGGATGTCGTAAGGGTGTGCGATCAGCTTGGAGTCCCTTACTACTCGGTGAGCTTTGCAAAGGAGTATTGGGATCTCGTCTTCACCCATTTTCTTGAAGAGCTCAAACAGGGCTACACACCCAATCCAGACATCCTCTGCAACCGCGAGATCAAATTTAAGCTGCTTCTCGACAAGGCCCTTGCTCTGGGGGGCGACTATCTGGCTACGGGCCACTACTGCCAGCTAGATGAGAAAAAAACGCGTCTTCTGAAGGGGCTCGACCCGCAAAAAGATCAGAGCTACTTTCTCTACACGCTAACTGAGAAGCAGCTCCCCTCGCTTCTCTTTCCAGTGGGTGGCCTAGAAAAAGCCGAGGTGCGCGCGCTGGCAAAAAAGGCGGGTCTTGCAACGGCGCAGAAGAAGGATAGCGTCGGCATCTGCTTCATCGGCAAGCGCGATTTTAAATCCTTCTTAGGTCGCTACCTCACCT
This sequence comes from Chlamydiales bacterium, assembly GCA_016185065.1. Classification (NCBI taxonomy): domain Bacteria; kingdom Pseudomonadati; phylum Chlamydiota; class Chlamydiia; order Chlamydiales; species Chlamydiales bacterium. The sequence continues at coordinate 80,777 of JACPOL010000005.1, read as the reverse complement.
ACCAGAAGGGCTCCTTTCAGACCCTAGATGGCAAGAGAGTTGGAGAGCATGACGGCGTCGCCTACTACACGCTCGGCCAGAGAAAAGGCCTCGGCATCGGCGGACCGGGAGACGCCTGGTTCGTTGTGGCAAAAGATCTTCAGCGAAACATCGTCTTTGTCGAACAGGGTAAGGATCATCCCGCCCTCTACACCTCTTCTCTGACCGCTACTGAAGCGAGCTGGGTAAACGGCCCACCTCTTCACCTCCCCTTCCGCTGCAGAGCAAAGGTGCGCTACCGGCAGGAAGATCAGGAGTGCATCATCACACGCATCGATGGTGATAAGATCGAAGTCTCCTTCCCCCAACCTCAACGCGCGGTCACTCCTCGCCAGTCGATCGTCTTCTACCAAGACTCAATCTGCCTTGGCGGCGCCATGATCGCCCCCTAAAGAAGAAGAGAAGAGGCGCTCGGAAGAAAAATGGACAAAAACGGACGAGAATGGACAGGAAACGGACTCTAACGGACACGCGCCGAAGAAAGAATTCTTTCCCTCCCTCTTGCCCGCTTGTCCATTTCCTGTCCGTTTTCTGTCCATTCTCGTCCGTTTGCGTCCGTTTTCCCTAGCGGGCTAGGCCGAAGGCCTTCTTTTCTTTTCTCCTTCCTAAAATATTTTTTTTACACTATGAAACAGGGTGGGGATTATTATGCCTTCATACTGGAAATTTGCTGCGCTGCTCGCTCCCCTGATTTTTCAGGGATGTATCACCGTGCCCAAACAGGAGGTGGAAAATAACCTGCAGGCTCCTGTGGTGTTTTCGGATTCTGTTCAGAAGGCGCTCAGCAGCACTGTCTTTGTCGAGGGAGAGTGGCCCTCAGAGAAGTGGTGGGAGATCTTTCAAGATCCGCAGCTCTCTCGCTACATTGAAATGGCGCTGGAAGATAGTCCCACCATGCAGCACGCGCAGGCGAAAGTTGAGACCGCACTCGAGTTTGCAAAGCTAAAGCGCTCAAGCCTCCTTCCCAACTTGAGCTTCAACACGAATAGCAACTGGCAGTATCTGAGTAAGAATGGCTTCTTCCGCAGCTTCGCACCTCAAATTCCAGCTACTGTCGATGACATCTGGTTCACTTTCAACCTCTTCTACGACTTGGATCTCTTCGGAAGCACACGCGAGCGCTTCCGCGCAGCTCTCGGCGAGTATCACGCATCAGAGGCGGAGAGAGCGGGCGTTCAGCTGTTTTTAAGTGCAGCGGTTGCAAAAGCCTACTTCGAACTCCAGGCGAACATCGAACGGCGCACGCTCCTGTCTAAAACCGCAAACCGCAGAAAGGCTCTTCTACTTCTCCATGCAGATAGAAAAAAGTATGGGCTAGATACGCAGATCGATCTCTTGGAAGCGGAAAAGGAGCTTCTTGAAATCGAGAAACTGCTCTCTAAAACCCAGGAGAATATCGAGCTTAATGAGCACATGATGAAGGTGCTGATGGGCCACTCTCCCGATGGAGGAGTCGCGCTTCAGGTTCTGCACATTCCCTTCGAAGATCCGATTGCTCTGCCAAGCGACCTCTCGCTGAACCTTCTCTCACGGCGTCCAGATCTGATGGCGCAGATCTGGCGCGTCGAAGCCGCAGCGCACGAGATCGGCGCAGCAAAGGCCGACTTCTATCCAAACATCAACTTAATGGCATTTGCGGGATTTGAGAGCTTGCACTTCAACCAGCTCCTCTCCTGGTCGAGCAGAGCGGGTTCTGCCAACCCTGCGATCAGCCTGCCACTCTTTACCGGAGGCCAGCTGAAGGCTAACCTCAAAAGCAAGTGGGCGGAGTTCCACCAGCAGACTGCGGCCTACCATGAGATCCTCCTCACTGCTGCGCAAGAGGTGGTCGACCAGCTGACAATTCTTCTGAAGCTAAACGATCAGCTGCGCATCCAAAACTTAACCGTAGAAAATCTACTCAGCCATACAAACTTAAGCCGTGCGCGCTATTTGGGAGCTGTCTCCCCTTACATGGAGGCGCTCCAAACAGAAGAGCGGCTCTTCGATGTTGAGCTGGAGCTCGTCGATTTAAAACTCATTAGGCGTCAAGCGTGTGTGAATCTTATCAAAGGCCTCGGTGGAGGCTACCATCAGACGGCTCCTCTCACTCCTTCGAAAAAGGAGGGTGCAAGTGGCTGAAGAGACGCGAAAAGCACTACCTCCTCCTCAAGATCCCCCTCGAAGAAAGGCGTGGATATTTGGCTACATCTTCATCGCTCTGCTGATTGCTGTTGCGATCTTCATCTACTGGTGGGGATGGCTCCGCTTTGAAGAGTACACAGATGACGCCTATGTGGCGGGAAACATGGTTGCGCTCACTCCCCAGATCCCTGGAATCGTCGTCTCGATTAACGCAGATGAGACTGACATCGTAGAAAAAGGGCAGCTGGTCATCGAGCTCGACCCGACCGACTTTGCAGTTGCGTATGAAGGGAAGAAGGCGGAGCTTGCCGATGCTCTTAGAAAGAGCGTCTCCCTCTTTGAAAGAGTGGGAGAGCTCGGCGCTGAGATCGAGCAGAGAAAAGCGCTTCTCTGGAAGAGCGCCCTAGATTACGAGCATCGCAAAAATCTTGTGGAGATCGGCGGCGTCTCAATTGAGGATTTTGAACACTCAGAAGCGGATCTGCGCGCAGCGTATGCAGCGCTCATCGATGTCGAGCACGCCTTGACGGGAGCTCTTGCGCAGGTCGACAGAACAACTGTCGTTACTCACCCCAGTGTAGAAAAGGTCCAGGAGGAGCTCAAAGAGGCCTACATCCAACTCAACCGCTGCAAGATCTATGCGCCGGTAAGAGGCATGATCGCTCAGAGAAGAGCTCAGGTGGGAGAGAGAGTTCTTCCTGCCGAGAAGATGCTTGCAATCGTCCCTCTTGATGAGATGTGGGTCTATGCGAACTTCAAAGAGGTGCAGCTAAAAAAAGTAAAGATCGGACAGCCGGTAAAGATGACGGCAGATATCTACGGCAGTTCGGTAGAGTACCACGGCAGAGTGATTGGTCTCTCTGCGGGTACGGGAAGCGTCTTCTCGATTATTCCTCCTCAAAACGCTACTGGAAACTGGATCAAGATCGTCCAGCGTCTACCTGTGAGAATTACCCTCGATGCCCAGCAGCTTTGCGACTACCCCTTGCGGCTTGGTCTTTCGATGGAGGTAACGGTGGATATCCATGACACGCAAGGAAGCTCGACTCCTCCAACGAAATCTCCTCAGCCAGTGTATGAGACCGATATTTTCGAAGAGCAGCTCGTTGGGATCGACGAGGTGATCGACGAGATTATTCATGAAAACGTCTCCCCAGTCTTTCTCAACGCAGCCTACTACGAGAACTTCTCAGGAATAGACGAATGAGCGCAAAACCGCTTTCAAAAGCGACGCTCATGCTCTTAAACATCGCGCTCGCGGTTGCGACCTTCATGATCGTTCTCGACTACTCGATTGCAAACGTCTCGATTCCCTACATTGCAGGAGATCTCGGCGTTAGCTACGACCAGGGAACCTATGTGATCACGGCGTTTGCTGTCGGCAATGGTATCGTGCTGGCGATCTCCGGTTGGCTCACAAAACGCATCGGGGGGGCAAAGCTATTAATCTACTCTCTTCTTCTCTTCGTCTTCTTCTCATGGCTCTGTGGCGCCGCATGGAATTTTAGCGTGCTGGTAGTGGCGAGGTTTCTGCAGGGCGCGGTTGCAGGCCCCTTGATCCCCTTAAGTCAAACTCTGATCTTGAAGCACAATCCCCCTGAAAAAAAGAACGCAGTGATGGCATTTTGGAGCATGGTGGTGATCGTAGGTCCGGTCGTGGGCCCGATCTTGGGAGGTTGGCTGACTTTTGACTACAAGTGGCCCTGGATCTTCTTCATCAACGTGCCGATCGGGATTGTCGCCGCCTTCTGCATCTGGCGCATTATTGGCAAAGAGAAGGAGGAGATAGAAAAGGTCCCTCTTGAAGTTGTCGGGCTTATTCTGCTTATTGTCGGCGTCTCCTGCCTTCAGATCTTTTTAGATAAGGGCCAGCAGTACGACTGGTTTCGTTCTCCTGCGATGCGCTTTTTTGGGGCGACAGCATTTCTATGTTTAACCTTCCTCGTGGTCTGGGAGGTTATGCACCCTCGTCCCCTGCTCGATCTTCGACTCGCTCGAATTCGAACCTACTGGATCTCGCTCGTCTCGATCGCTGTGGCATATGCGATGTACTTCGGTTCGGTTGTTCTCGTTCCCCTCTGGCTGCAGAGCAACATGGGATACACCTCCCCCTGGGCGGGAATTGCCGTTGCCCCTATCGGAATTGCACCCGTTCTCTTTACGATATTTGTGGAGAGAGTGATTAATAAATTCGGCAGAATTATTCCCCTCTGCTTCTCATTTATCGCATTTGCCATCTCTTGTTTTTATACAGCCTATTTTACTACAGATGTCGACATCTACCACGTCGCATTTTCGAGATTCTTGCTCGGCTTTGGATTTATCTTTTTTATTACCCCTCTCATCGGACTTAGCCTTCAGGGGGTACCGCAAGATCGGCTTGCGAATGCTGCGAGCATCTTCCACTTCATTCGCGCTATTTTTGGGGGGATTGGAACTTCGATCTTCACCACGATGTGGCTCAGGCGCACCTACTACCACCATGAGCGTCTCGGTTCGGCGCTCACAGAGTACACACCTAACTCGATAGAGTTTTTAAAAGATGTCGCTCAGGTGGGAATTACGGGAGAGCCCGCTACAGAGCTGCTTAACCTAACGGTCGATAACCAGGCTGCTCTCCTCTCGATTAACGACTGCTTCTTCGCGATGGGCTGGGGCTTCCTCGCCCTCTGCCTCATGCTTCTGCTAGTCCGCAAATCTGCAAGCAGCAGCACTTCTTCCCACGAAACTCCAACAATCGCAGCTCACTAAAAGAGGCCCTCGGAGAGCGCTCCCCGAGCGGGCTCTTCTTCCGGAATTTTCCTTGTGCATAATTTCTCCATTGCTAGCATGGTCCCATGCTCGGAAAAAACAGAAAATGGTGGGGGCTAAGCGCTCTTATACCCGGTGTTGCTATGGTCTTTATCGATCAGAGCGTCCTGCCTGTAGCTTTACCAACTATTCAAAACCATTTCCAGACTAGTAATGTTGCACTGCAATGGAGCGTTAACTCCTACCTTCTTGTCACCGCCGTTCTGGTACTTGCAGGAGGAAAACTAGGCGATCGCATCGGCCACCGCAGAACTTTTTGCTGGGGAATATTGCTGTTTGCTTTAGCTTCCGCTCTTTGCGGATTCAGTCCAAACATGCTTTGGCTTATTGGAGCAAGAGCTTTGCAAGGAGCAGGGGCTGCGTTAATGTTTCCTGCTTCTGCTTCTCTCACCGCATCGCTCTTTGCTCCTCATGAGCGAGGTTTTGCTTTGGGCCTTAATGTCAGCGTTAGCTCCCTTTTCTTAATTATCGGCCCCTTGCTCGGAGGGTATTTTACAGAGGCGCTTTCTTGGAGGTGGATCTTCTGGCTTAACCTTCCCCTGTCAGTTCTGGGCCTAATTGCTGTTCTACTTTTTATTCCTAAGTCTCTGCCTCAAAAACAGGGCTTCGACCTCTGGGGCTTTCTCTTTTTCTGCATCAGCTCCAGCACGCTGATTACTACCATCATGCAAGGCAGAGAATGGGGTTGGGCCTCGAGCAAAATCATTTTCCTTCTCTTAATTTTCCTTGTTGCTACCTTCTTTCTATTTTGGAGAGAAAAACGAGCTAAAAACCCCTTCTTAGATCTCTCCCTCTTTCGCCACCCAATCTACAAAGCTGTGAACATCAGCGTATTCGTTGTGCAGTTCATTCTCATGATCGCTGTTTTTCGCGCCATTTTCTTTCAAAACCTCTTAACCTGGTCTCCCATAAAAACAGGGGTCATTACAGTTGTCTCCTCCCTGCCAGTACTATTTATGTCGCCCGTAGGGGGTAAACTTTCAGACCGTTTTGGTCCCAAGTTGCCAATTGCACTCGGGTTTCTCTTGCTCATCTACTCTTTTTTCTGGCTGGCCTTTTTTGAGTCTGCCTCACTGGGAATGCTTCTCTGCGGGTTGATCGCCTTTGGCTTTGGCATCCCCCTCATTTTTACCCCCTCTTATGCCTCAGCCATGAATGCTATTCCTCGCACTAAAACGGGCGTTGCCTTCGGCATGATTGCTACAGTCCGCTATTTAGGTGGCACGCTCGGCGTAGCTGCTATTGGAGCCCTCATCGATCACGTAGAGCTCGCCTCCCTCACAGCAAAAAACGCCGAGACAAAAATCTTATCCCCATCCCTCATAGAAGAATTAATCTCTGGAACTGAAAGAGCATCAGAAATTTCCACTTTACCAAATAGTTCAGCTATTCTTGAGTGGCTAAAGCAGGCTCGTTTAGACGGCTTTTTCTATTCCCATTTTGTTCTGGGTTGTCTCTTAATCCTCGCACTTGCAATCGTCTTTTTGCTCTATCACCGCAAAGCCTCCCACCAGCTACCGAAAACTCCAGCTGAGGGTTGGGATTAAATATGTCAAAAAAAAAGCAGGATAAGAATTTCTCTTATCCTGCTTTTGAAACTTCCTTCAACTAAGGGCGGTTAGCGCTTGGGGCCCTTCGGATTGCGGATCAGGCTGTGCTTCTTTCCATATTGGAAGTAGACCACGCAGCCGATTGCCAGCCAGCCGATGAGCTGCAGCCAGGTAACGCCTGGAAGACCGATCATGAGGCCGATGCAAGCAAGCGTTCCTAGTAGAGGAACCCAAGGTGCAAAAGGAGTCTTGAACGGACGGTGGAGCAGCGGCTGCTTGAACCTAAGTACAAGAACGCCAAAGCAGACGATTGCAAAGATCAGCAGCGTTCCAATCGAAACGAGCTGGCCTAAGATCCCTACTGGGAAGAGAGCCGCGATAGTCATGCAGATCAGCGTAACAAGCACAGTGCTGAAGAGCGGTGTGTGGAAACGAGCGTTGATCTTCCCGAATACCAGAGGAAGAAGACCATCGTGCGCCATCGTGTAGAAAATTCTTGTCTGTCCAAGAAGCATGACGAGAACAACAGAAGTTAAGCCCGCGAGAATTGCAATCTTAGACACAAGTCTTAGCCAGATGAACTTAGGACCTAGAGCGTTAACTGCAATCGCAATGGGGTCTGGAACGTTCAGCATTGTATAGCTCACAACGCCTGTAAGAACGAGGGCGATGATGATATATACAAAAGTTGAAATACCAAGAGAGCCTAACATCCCTATCGGCATATCTTTCTGCGGGTTCTTCGCTTCTTGCGCAAGAGTCGAAATCGCATCGAATCCGATGAAGGCGAAGAAGACGACACCCGCTCCTCTCACAATTCCACTCCAACCAAACTGTCCGAAGACGCCTGTGTTTTCAGGAATAAAGACTTGCCAGTTGTCGACGGAGATAAATGCAACGCCGCAAGCGACAAAGAGGAGAATTACTGCCATCTTGATCACAACCAGGATGGTATTGACTTCAGAAGCGAGTTTAATGCCGAGGGCGATAAGCGTACCGATCAAACCAATAATTAGGAGAGCGGGAAGGTTGAAAAGCGCTCCTGTCGTCTGCCAGCCAAGAGCTGGATCGTAGTCAAAAGGAGAGCGCGCAAGCATCTCGGGAATGATGATCCCCCAGTCGCTGAGCAGACTCACCAGATACCCCGACCAGCCAACGGCGACCGTTGCCGACGAGAAGAGGTACTCTAGGGCTAAACTCCAACCGATGATCCACGCCACAAACTCACCCATCGTTGCATACGCATAGGAGTAGGCGCTTCCCGCAATCGGGATCAGCGAGGCGAACTCCGCGTAGCAGAGAGCGACGAGGACGCAGACAAGTGCAGCCAAAATGAATGAAAAGATAACTCCAGGACCCGCGTATTGCGCAGCAGCCTGTCCAGTCATGACAAAGATCCCCCCGCCGATGATGGCGCCGATACCCATCATGGTCAGATTCATGGGGCCCAAAGTCCGCTGCATGGAGTTTCTTTTTTGCGATGCCTCTTCTAGGAGAGATTTAATCGTCTTCTTTGCAAATAAGCCTCGTGACATGTCTCTTCTCATGTTTAGTTAAAAAAAGAAGGGAGTATACAAATCCAGAACAATTCGGGCTAGCTCAGAAACCTGACCCGAGAAAAAGAGCGTAAGTTTTTTTTAGGTTTTTTTGATTGATCATAGAAAGAGTTACAGGATAGTGAGGATCGCCTGCGGCGGCAAGATGTGTAGGATAAGAATCTCTCTATCCTGCTTATCCTGCCGCCGTTTAACGGCGATCCTCATCATCCTGTTGCTCTTCTCTTAATTATAGAGAGCGGAGCTGGGACCCCCAATTCTTGATGGAGTGGAGAAGCACGATCTCATGAGTGCGCGTCCTCACAAGCTCTATAGCACGGTTCTGAAAACTTTTGAGACAATCTACTGGCTAATGTTTCGACTTGATAGCCATCTGGTATACCGGATAGATATCAATGTAAGTCTCCTCTCCAGGATGGGCCTTCTTAATGGCTTCGATTGTTTTTTCTAAGCACGACGTATGACAGATTGTTTCTATCCTATCCTCATGAAGGGTTTCTAACGGCCCCTGCTTATTTGCTGAAGATCTATATCTGCTAATACCTTTGATGGAAAAAGTTCCATGCGAAAAGCTACCAAACTTTCCCGCTCCGGCATTTCCCATCGCCTCTCTTACCTTATCTGCGTGAGACTCAGGCACGCCTACAACAATAGTGACGTAATCGGAAACTTTTAAATTTTCTAGCATAGTTTTTCCTGTTTTAAGATTGACTCCAGCTCGTGAACGAAAGGAGTGCTTTGATTAAGCCACTGCCCAAGTTTCTCTTCTAAAATCCGACTGGTGAATGGAATAAAAGAAATGTGAGATTCGTAACTCTCCTTATACTGCCTTCGCAATTCGTCTTTAGGACAATTTTGAGTAATTTTATTTACGATCAGATGAATCTTTTTAACGTCTAGTTTTTTGGCTATCTCGAACAGGATTTCTGTCCCTTCGTTGTCATGATGTGTTTCGGTAATGACTAAACAGAGGTTTGCATGAGAAATCGAAAGCAAACTATGCTCATTTATCCCAGTGTGATTATCAATAACCAGAAAATCAAGATTCAACTCTTTAATGATTTCTTCGTAGCCTTCAGATAACAAAACAAGATCAGTGCCTTCTCTTTGCATCTTTAAGATGCTGCTAGCACTCGGATTGGGAAGCAGCAGATAGTAGTTCTCACTTGAGTGTATCGGATAAGCTGCGCTTTTGATAGGAGAGGAGTCTTCTAAAAAATTATTCAGGTAGTTTTTTTTGGAATTGTCTTTGACGCCAACAAGCTGACCTAAATTTGGCGATTCAAAATCAGCATCGATTAAGCAGGTCCTGTAACCTTTGTCTGAGAGCATTTTGCCTAAAGCTGCTCCGATGCATGATTTGCCTGTTCCCCCTCTGAAAGAGCATAGTGTGATAATATTTGTCATATCGATATTTTCTGTTTAAATGCTATGCCAAACGAATAACTGTCATTTGAATTTGATGTCACCCACACCTTATTCTTATTTAAGTAACACCAACCATTCATCTGTTCAACAGAAATAGTGTCCAGTTCTTTAAGATCTTTGTTAATTTTGTAATCGAGTGATTTTATGCAAGCTTCTTTACGATTCCAAATTTCCCAAAATTTATTAATTCTTTCCTTCGTGTTTGAGCAGCTATTAATGTAATCTTGCTCTCGCGAACAAAAATTACAATCAATTATACTCTCCATCTCAGGCAAAAATCGAACAACCTCAACATCTATTCCAATATAATCATTTAGATTTACGGCAATTGCAATTAAATCACTCGAATGGGATGAATTAAATTGCAGATTGCTATTTTTTAGGTAGGGCTTGCCATTTAAACCTTTCTCTAAATCCAGCTTGTCTGGATCAATGCCTGGCAGAAGTGAGAGAATCTGCTTGAGAGCCCACCTCCTTGCAGCGAAATTCTTGCCTTCTCTCGGGATCTGATAGGTACGCATCTCTTCTTTATCATTTTCAGATAAAGATTCGATGGAGCCTTGTATTTCACCCAAGTTCAAAATCCAGAGATGTAAGGTGTTATTATCGATATTACAGATGCTCGCAGGTATGTCATAATGGAAATGTATATCTTTCAAAAAAAACCTATGGGCTCAAGAGGCCAATTGATCGAAAATAATTAATTCCTTTTTGCAAAAGAGCAAAATTCAAAGGTTGGATCTGAAGCTTAGACTCCTTTAGCGCCATCTGCATGTTCGAGCAATCAAATTGAGGAAATAGTTCGCTATGTTGCAAATCTACATCAGAGAAGAGAACAGCGCTCGCCTGCAGTCTTGCATTATTTGATTCTCCGGCAAATTTCACCAAACTCTTTACCCACTCATTGTAAGGGACAAAAGTCATTGGATAACCGTTATCTGCAAGCGATTTAAATATATCTAGATACGCTGTCTGATTGTGATCGAAAAGATGATATTCTTTACCGATGCAGTTTGGATTCATGGAAATTATACGGATCGCTTTGCAACAGAAGTCGACTGGAGCCATATTCTCTTTTAGTCCAATCTTCGGGGCAAGTTTTAGCGAAAAAGACGCTTCTATCATTCGCCAGAGGAAATCTTCGGCATTGTTGGCGCCAGTTTTCGAGTGCCCCCCTACTCTTCCAAGCCTTAGAATATTTACAGGCAAGCCCCTTTTTCTAGCTATCAGCACAAGTTTTTCTGCTACCCATTTACTTTGGGCATATCCATTCGTAAGGTATTTTCCATCATCAACATTTTTGTCCTCTTTTATGAGTTCGTTTCTATATGTTTCAAAAACATCAGGGGTGGAAATAAAATGAAGCGGCTTGGTCTTGCCTTCACATGCCAATCGAAGCGTCTCAGCAGTCCCTTCAACGTTGCTGGGTTTTAATTGCATATACGGAAGGGTATGGTTAACAAGTGCTGCAATATGAATTATGCTATCAACTTCATTTGCAAGTTCATCGAATAGCTTTTTACCGATGCCAAACTCGCGTTTGCTTAAATCCCCAGCTATCGGCACTATTCTTTCTTTAAGGTCTTTATTATATAACTGATATTTGCTTAGAGCTTCCTGAATACGGTTTGAGGCCTCTTTTTCATTTTCCGCTCTTGTAAGGCAGAAGATTTTCGCTTTAGTGTTCTCTAGAAGTTCAGAAAGCATAAAGGCGCCAACAAATCCTGTGCAGCCAGTGAGGAAAATCTTCTTTGGGTTTTTATATTGTTCGCTTGTTGGGTAGTTTGAGCGCTTTAAATAAATTGTCTTATCAAGCCTAACTTCTTTATTTCTCCAAATCCAAAAGAGATCGGAAAGAGTTACAAATCTATTCTTGCTACCTGGCTTTAATAAAAGATTGATGTGCTTAGCATAATTTTCTAATACCGCTTCTTCGAATATTAAATTTACCGGAATGGAAACTGAAAAATGCTTGCTTAGAGAAGAAGCCATTTTGGCAGAGATGATGGAATTGCCACCAATTAGAAAGAAATTATCCTTTTTGCTTATTGCCACAATTTTTAGATAGGAAGACCATAGTTCGCTGATTAACTTTTCAGTAGAAGTAGAGGGCTTTTCTATGTCAGAGATCTCTCTTTTCAAGACCTCTGGTTCAGGCAGAGCTCTACGATCAATCTTTCCGTTCGGCGTAAGCGGGAGTTTTTTTAGAACAATAATAAAAGTAGGGACCATAAAATTTGGAAGTTTCTCTTCCAAATATTTTTTAAATTCAGAGGAAGGAGGTAGAGGTTCAATGGCAGGTTCAATATATGCAATAAGCCGCTTTTCTCCCGGCTCATCTTCTCTGACTAAAACTACGCCATTAGAGACATGAGGATGGCTTTGAATGACCTTTTCAATCTCTTCCAATTCTATTCTAAAACCTGAGATTTTAACTTGAGAATCGACTCTTCCGCGGTAATCGATGTTACCATCTGGTAGAAACCTTACAATATCTCCAGTGCGATAAAGAGTTCCTATTCCGAAGGGATTATTAACAAACCTCTCTTTAGTAAGATCAGCTCTATTGTGATATCCTCTGGCAAGTCCATCTCCACCAGTAACAAGCTCGCCATTTACTCCTATCGGAGAGAGCTGAAAGTACGGGTTTACAACATAGACGGTTGTTCCTGCAATCGGAGGTCCAATAGGCACTCCATGTTCTATGACTTCGCTGTTTTTGATTTGATAGACGCATGTCATCACGGAATTTTCTGTAGGGCCACACCCATTGAAAATTCTAGTCTTGGGAAGGGCTTCGAAAGCCATTTTAGCATAATGGGGAGACATTGCTTCGCCGCAGGACATCAGAGCCTTTAGTTTTTGCAAGCTTTGAAGTTTGTGTTCAACCATGAGATTAAATACGCGTGCGGTGAAGAGAGCGTGAGTAATATTATCTGAAACAATTAAATCGCCAAGCTCATCCATGGAAAGTTTAATCGAGGGAAAAATACATAGGGTTGCACCGTTTAATAGAGCTCCCCATACTTCCATACCCATAACATCAAAAGAGGTGTTAGCCATCTGAAGTATTCGATCCGTCGGATCTATGGCCAACCAGTTGCTATTGCAAACTAGATTAATTATTCCTTTATGAGTTAATTCGACTCCTTTAGGCATTCCAGTTGAGCCTGATGTAAATAGGATGTTAACAAGATCATCAGCATGAGTTTTGATATTTAAATTGTCATTGGGGTATTTTTGATACTCTGCCTCTTGAGAATCCATGCAAAAAAAGGAGAGGTCTTTTCTGGAATCTGTTAAAAAATGCTTTTTTTCTGTCTCGGTAGTTAATATGAGTTTTAAGTTGGCATTTTCAATCATGTACTCTTTGCGATTATGCGGATAAGTGGTATCGATCGGAACATAAGCTGCTCCAGTTTTCAATATTGCCAATAGTCCAATAATAGCACTTATTGAGCGATGCATCGAAAGGCCAACAATTGTACTTTTTTGCACTCCAAGAGTTTGAAGATGCCTTGCTAGTTGATTAGCCTTTTGATTAAGTTCACGGTAAGACAGAGCCTTTCCCGAGCATTTTAACGCTATTTGGCCTGGATTTTTCTCTACAACTTCTTCGAATAGCTCTGCAATCGCCTTATGGGGATATGCTCTTTTTACTCCTAAAGCCATCTGCAGAAGCTGCTCTTCTTCTCTTTTGCTTACGCAGGAGACACTCCCTGCAGGTGCATCAGGATTGTTGATTAAATTAATGAGAAGCGTCTCAAAGTTATGGACCAAATTTTCCAGAAAAAAGCTGGGGAAACGATTTTGTGAGGCGTGAAAATCAATGTGAAGTGCTTCATTTTCAAATCTACAATTTAATAATAATTCCTTCCCTTGCTTGAGCTGCTCTTTTGAATTAAATGAAAACTCAACGGTTGGCAATACATTTGGATGATTGGACAAATCCAGATCTTCCAATATTTTTTTAAAGCTATCCTCTAGATTAATTTGTACTTTAATTACATTTTTGGCATCTGCAACTCCCACTACTAAGTCGCTTTGAGATGTGTATCTAGACAACAATACAAGATACGCCCCCAAAATTACTTGTTTAGGAGGAATATTTATTGTCCTAGCGAATTGCTCCAGAAAAACTTGCTGGCTTACTTTGCTAGCGTAGATAGAAAAATTATCTGCTAAGGGGAATTTGGGAAGATCAAGAGCTATGGCTTCCATAAAGCCAAGAGATAATTAACTAGCCGTAATTATACAAGGGAATTTTACACAGAGATCACAGAGACACAGAGGGGGAAGAGCAGAAAATACGATCTTCTCCTCTTTCTGATCTCTGTGTACCCCCCTCTCCTCTTAGCTCTCTTGTTAGAGAGTGCGGAGCTGGGACTCCCAATTTTTGATAAAGTTGAGAAGCACAATCTCAGGCGGACGCGCTCTTACGAGCTCTAGAGCCTTCTCGTTGCTGCTGAAGTGAGCGAGCTTGGAAAGGAGGTGCAGGTGGCGTTTGTCATTACTTGAGAAGAGGAAAAAAAGAGTGTGTACAGGTAGGCCGTCGAGCGAGCCATACTCAAGAGGTTTTTTAGGGAAAGCGACGACTACCTTGTCGATAGGCTGCTGTAGAAGAAAGTCGCGCGCATGAGGAACGCCGATTCCATGGCCGAAACCGGTAGGCATGAGCCTTTCGCGGTCGAGAAGAAGGTCTGAAATAACCTCGTGATCCAAGTTCAGACGCGGAGCAATTGTGCGCATTGCATTGCGGATAACATCCTCTTTACTCTCCCCTTCGACATCAAAAAGGATCCCCCCGTTGTGAACGGCGCGATAGAGGCTGAACTGCTGAGGTCCGCCTTTCTGCTGAGAACCCTCGTGAGCAGAGGTCTGCTGCTCGACGAATGGAGAGAAGCCCTCTTTAGTGGGTGAGGCCTGTTTAAAGCCCATCATCCAGTTCTCGATTTCGCTGCGGCTGAAGCGGTACTGCTGATTGAGGCGGTAAGCGGGTATCTTGCCCGCAAGAAGCCAGCGGCGAATGGTCTTTTCAGAAACATTTAGAAGGTCAGCGACATCCTTTACCTTAAGATCCATAAGTAGTTCTCCTCACGTTCACCACCCTTCAAAAAGGGAGATGACCTCTTCCGGTGTTTTAGCCTTAAATAGTTTTTTGCGTCTCTCTTCGTCCTTAACTGCCATCGTGAGCTTAGAGAGGATATGCAAATAGTCTGTCTGTCTGTTTTCTGGGCCGCCGATCATAAAGATGAGGCGTACAGGAGCTCCATCCAGAGCATTCCACTCAATTCCGCGTTTATGCTGCAAGCCAACTGCGATAAAAAAGTCTTCATAGCCTTCAAGCTTCGCGTGGGGAATCGCAACACCCATGCTAACACCTGTGGAGACGATCTTCTCCCGCTCCAAAATAGCGCGGTAGAAGCGCTCTTTGTCTTTCAACTTGCCTGCGGCGTCTAAACTTTCAACTAGTGCCCTAAGAGCTTCATCTCTAGTAGAGAGTTCCAAAAACGAGACAAGGCGAGGATCTAAATAGTTGCTAATCGTCACGTTGATTACTCTTTTAAAGCGGCGATAGAACCCCCCTATACCAGAGGAGATCTGATGATTAATTCGTCCCAGTATGACCAAACCCTCCCTCTCCCCTAGATGTTGCTGCCAGGTTCTCCTCTTGCACGAAGCGAGCGCGCAAGACAGGGGCCAGCACAATCTGAGCAATGCGCATGCCGGGGGTGATCACAAAAGGCTTTTTCCCGTGGTTGATGAGAATCACACCCAGCTCACCTCGATAGTCTGAATCGATTGTTCCAGGCGAGTTGAGGACGGTGATTCCATGTTTCAGGGCAAGTCCGCTACGCGGTCTAACTTGGATCTCATATCCTTGAGGGATGGCGAAACGCAGACCGGTGGGAACTAGAAGGGAGGCTCCAGGTTCAAGAGTGAGCTCTTCTTTAATAAAGGCTCTAACATCTGCGCCTGCAGCTTCTGCAGAACCGTAAAAAGGAAGATACTCTTCCTCTGAGGTAATTGTAGGTACCTCTACCTGTTCAGATAAGATAGAATTCATGATTTCGACAAGCCAGCGGGTTTTATTTTGCTGACGATGAAGCGAGTTCGCTGTCGGCATATGCGAGAAGCTCTTTCAGCTTCTGAGGTAGCTTTTGCATCGACTTCTCCGAGAGAGCCTTATCAAAAGTGTACCCGCGCTCATTGCCTGTAAAGAACCCGATCAAAGTACATAGCTTATCTTTTAATGCATGTCGATTAACAATGCAATCGATCATCCCTTTTTCTAAGAGAAATTCTGATTTTTGGGCTCCAGGCGGCAATTTTTGCCGGATTGTCTGCTCGACAACCCGAGGGCCTGCAAACCCGATTAGCGCATCTGGCTCTGCCACGATGACATCGCCGAGTGCTGCGAACGAGGCGGTGACTCCGCCTGTTGTGGGATTGGTAAGAACCGAGATATAAGGAAGAGCTGCTTTGTGAAGGCGGGCCAGAGCTGCTGAAGTTTTTGCCATCTGCATCAGAGAGAAGATCGACTCTTGCATCCGCGCCCCACCAGAGGCGGAGACGATGACAACGGGAAGTTTATCTTCGATGGCGAGCTCAATTAAGCTGGTAAGACGCTCTCCTACCACAGACCCCATCGATCCACCCATGAAGCTAAAGTCTAATACTCCAAGCGCAATCGCCTTTCCATTAAGAGTGCACGTTCCAACCATGGCCGCATCATCTCTGCCCGACTTCTCTTGGGCTTTGATGATTCTCTCGGCATAGGGTTCGGTATCGACAAAGGTGAGAGGGTCAGCGGGTTTAAATTCGGTGAAGAGTTCGACGAAGCTATCATTATCTGCCAGCAGCTCTACCCGTTGGGTAGCAGACATGCGGTAGTGGTGGTTACACTTGGGGCAGCAGTGAACGTTCTGCTGCAGCTCTTTAGCATGGATCAGCTCATTGCAGTGGGTGCATTTGACCCAGCCGCTATAGCCATCCTTCTTGCTAGTCGACACCTTGATCTTCGGCTTATTTCTCGAAAAGAGTCCCATAAATTAAACACTATATTGATCAATAATTTAACAGTAAAAATAACAAACAAAACAAATGAAAACAAGTCAATTAATTATCTTAGAAAGTAATTTTTAGACTTTCGCCTGTCCAAATCTCTCTTCAACGTTCTTCCAATTGACGATCTTCCAAATGTTTTTTACATAGTCAGCGCGGACGTTTTTATATTGTAGGTAGTAGGCGTGCTCCCATACATCTATTCCTAGAAGCGGAACGTAACCGTGTGTGCTTAAAGGATCTTGATTGCTGCAGGTTGCAAGGACGAGTCTCTTGGACATCTTGCAGTAGCCGAGCCAGCCCCATCCCGAGCCCTGAACGCCTACGGTCATATTGTTCATCTGCTCCACGAAGGCCTCAAAAGAACCAAAATCTTTTTTTATCTCTTCCAGAAGCGCTCCTTTAGGAGAACCTCCGCCGCCCTTAGCTGTTGGAGCCAGATTTGTCCAAAAAATACTATGATTGACGTGGCCGCCGCCATTAAATTTGATCGCCTTTTCAAGAGCAATCATTGCAGCGAGATCCCCTTTCGCTTCCGCATCGCGATACTTCTCGATCGCGGCATTTAAGTTGTTAACATAGGCCTGGTGGTGCTTCGAATAGTGGAGCTGCATGATCTCTGCAGAAATCACGGGTTCTAGTGCATTGAAGTCATACCCTAGGTCAGGGAGTTTGTAAGGTGCGCCGTTTGTCATAAAGTTCTCCTAAAAAATTTTTCTATACCCCGGATTATAGAACCTACTCTCACTACTTGCAAACGGAAAAGAGCCCGCCAAGAGAATGGACATTAGTGGACGAGGTGGACAGGCGGGCAAGAGAGAGGAAAAGAATTCTTTCTTTCTTCGGCGCGTGTCCACTTTGTCCACCTCCCGTCCACCTCGTCCACTTATGTCCATTTCTTCTCCGAGCGCTCCTCGCGGAGGGCTTCTTCGGTGATGGGTCCGATTGCGATGAGCTTCTTATCCTTAGGCAAGTGGCCGAAGATCTCCTTAAAAGCGTGAACAGTAGAGGGGCTTGTAAAAATGATCTCATCAAAGTCTCGAAGTTCGGGAGTCGGCTCGAGACGCTGAACGACGGTATCATAGAGATCGACAGCGGTATAGTTAACTCCCTTCTCCTGCAAAAAGTGGACGATCTGAGGCCGCGCGAGCGATGAGCGCGGCATAAAAATATTGGCTCCTTTCAAATCGAGTGTCTCAAGAAGCGCGATGATCCCCTCTTGCGACTCCTGCTCGGCGACATGGTCTACTCGAACTTTCTGAAGGTTTAGATGAGCAGCTGTGACCCTGCCGATCGCAATGATGCACTTTCCTTCAAGCTTCTCTCTTTCTACCTGCTGAAGGAAAACAGCTACTGTGTTCTTGCTGGTAAAGATGATATGGGTGCAGCTGGACAGATTCTCAAACGCCTGAGCAATCTCGGGATGGTTTGGACTTCTGGGAACCACCTTAATCACAGGATAGTGAATGAGGTGGCCTTCAGAAGCAAAATGCGCAGGGCTTGTTCCTAGATAGAGGGTTCTCTTCACTTGATTGCGATGTGCAGTTTAACCTCGGGGTTATTCTGAGGATGAAATCCCGCTGGATAGACCTCAAAATCACCTGTATATGTGCGTTTTAGAGCCGAGGTCCAGATCTTCTTCCATGTTTTGATAAGCGCCTCTGGAAATGGTCCCATCGCTTTCACGATAGCATAGCGCGCTCTCGGAATAGTTTTTGCCACCATCCCTTCGGGAATCTCATCTATTTTTGAAACCTCGCAGCCGATGATCATCGAGTAGGGTTTCGTTGCATCACCTTCATAATCTGTGTAAAGAGCTAGCGTATCATCGCTAACTTTATGAGGGATCTTTGCAGCAACTCCCTCTTTAAAAAACCTCTCCCAGTGCGCGGGAATCTCTCTTTCGGCGCGTCCATCTTCTCTGCAGGTTTTAAGCTCGATTCCGATCATGTACTTTCGATCGGTCTTCTTGGTCGTATAGTCCATCTTCGACTCTTTGCACTTCTCTGCATAACACTTCCACAGGCTGGCATGAACTGCTGTGTGGCCCCCCTCATCGGCGATGATCGCAGTCGTTGTTCCGCTGCTGTTATACTTCTTGAGTCGTTCAATAAAGAGAGCGTCATCTCGGTTTGAAAGAACGGCATCAGGCTCTTGGAAGTAGACGATGATCTCCAGAGAGAGATTCTCTAGGTGGCGGATCGAGTCGATAGGGCGCAGATCATTCTCGCGATAACGTCCTGAAACAACTTCTAAATCCGGTGTGCTTCCCCGAGCATGAATCACCTCATCGATAGATTTAAGAGGGGTCTCTAAAACGACGATTCCTCTTTGTATCGCTTGTAAAATCTGCCTCTTATCTTCTTGTGTAACACCGATTCCTTTGAGCTGCTCATCGTACGTTGTGGTGTTGAGAATAGCTAAGACATTGACCGCGGCGCCGCCGCCTGCTGAGAATCCGTAGAGATCGATCTCTTCAAGACCTTTTTCAACCACGCACTTTTTAAGAACGTAGATCGCAGGAAGAAGCTCCTCGATACTTCCAAAGCTCGTCTTCTCAGGAGCGACGCTTCCCTCTCTCAGACCGTGATCTGGGAAGTTGAAGCTCACAAGGTTCTCTCTTACTCCGACCTTTTTCTTAAGTATGTGTGCAATCCTGTAATCTCCTCCGTAGCCGTGCAGACAGACGATCGTCCTCGACCCTTTACCCGAGATCGTATGGATGTGTAGGTCGTGCTTAAATGAGGGCTGAACAGCTTCCAGTGTTTGAAAGAGCGCAGAAAACCCGACGAGAATATAGAGAAGAAATCTCATAACAACTCTGTTTTTACTGTTTGGTGAAACATCCAAATTTAGGTTGAACAAGCGAAATCAGATCGGCGCTCTTCATCACAATCGACTCTGTGGGGAGACCGCAGTTAAACGCGACCTGCTCGAGCTTTTTAATCTGCTCATCGAAAAAGGTATCAACATTCAAGAGCTGGCCGAAGGGTGGGACGCCGCCAATAATTAGACCAAAGCGCTCTTTAATCACCTCGGGATCTTCAAACTCACACTTTTCACCCACCATCTCCGCAACTGCTTTCATATCGAGTTTAAAATGCGATGGGATGTTGAACTGGTAGTTCTTCTTCGTGTTTTTCCCTTTGAGAATAAGAGCTTTTACTCCCTCTTCCATCTTTGTGCCTCTCACGCGGGCTGAGTCCTCAGATGTAGGAGTCACCTCATGCGTCGTGTGTTTAAAATCAAACTCATTCTTTTTAAGAAGGTGAATGATCTCGTTTCGGATATTCTCCCCGCCAAAAAAGAGTTTAGCTTTAATGCGGTTACCCGCGATCCGCTTCGGATCAGAAGGGAAGAGGCAGACCTCTCGAATATTCTTCAACTTGAGTAGTGTCATGGTAATCCGCTCCAAGCCCATTCCAAACCCACCGTGTGGAGGCATCCCATATTTAAAGATGCTCAAATAATCTGTAAAGTGGTTCGGGTCCATCTCCTTGAGCCTAATCCCCGCTACCATCGAGTCGTAGGTGTGTCTTCTCTGACCGCCGGATGTGATCTCGGTGCCTGCGCAGAGAAGGTCAAAGGTGTTTGTTAGCTGAGGATTCTCATCGCTTGGGTAGGAGTAGAAGGGGCGCTTCACTGTCATCCAGTCGGTGATAAAGATCAGATCTGTGCCAAACTCATCATGTGCATACTTGCAAAGATCGCGCTCCGCTGCGGGACTTAGATCCGTTTCGTGACGCTCATCGATTCCCGTGCGCTTAAAGTAGAGCTCTAGCGCCTCTTTGAAGGTCAATCTAGGGAAGGGCACATCTTGAGGCGCTTTGATGATATTGCCGCCTAAAGTCGCGATCTGTTCCGCTGCATGCTCGTGTAGATACTTCACGATGAACTTCACGCAGTTTTCTTGAACATCGAGAATCTCGTGCCAGTGGTCGAAAAAGCCCATCTCAAACTCGAGCTGCTTGCCCTCTGCAAGGTGGCGCGGTGTTTGTGAAGGCTCTGCGCGGAAAAATGGAGCGAGTGCAAAGACCCTCTCGTTCACGCCGACCATGATCTGCTTATAGAGCTGGCTGCTTTGTGCAAGTGTCGCAGTGTGTCCGAAGTAGTCGACATTGAAAAATTCTGCGCCACCCTCTGAAGAGGCTCCGATGATGTTTGGAGAGAAGTACTCAACGGCCTGCACCGTGTCGTGCATGAAGAGTCTGTAGGCGTGGACGATCTCAGCTTGAATCTTAAAGACAGCCTGTAGCTGGCGGTTTCTGAGCGCAACTGCACGGTGGTCTAGAATAAATTCCAGGTCTGCGGGAATTTCTGGTTTGTAATACTCGAGAGGTGGAGCGTCTAAAATAGGAACCTCGATCTCAACTACAGGATCGATCACTTCAACCCCAAGGCCCGCTTGGGTGGTCGCTTGAGCCGTCCCTGTAACTTTTAGCAGGCTTCCTGGCTGAAGACGAGAGAGTTTTTTCCCCTCTTCTACGTCCTGAACCACCACCTGCGCCATGCCCGTGCGGTCTCTCAGCACGAGGAAAGTGAGTTTTCCAAAGGGGCGAATATTATTTAGCCAGCCGCGTAAAAAAACCTTTTTACCCGTGTGCTGTGCCAGTTGTGAAGCGAGTATCCTTTTCATTGTACTATCCAGATAAGGTGGCAAAAAGTTTGAGCATCTCTTCGTCGCTATCGCGAACAATCACTGCAAGTTTACCTTGTAGAGGGAGAGTCTGACCAGGCAATTTTAGCCTATTGAGATGTGTGAGCCCTAGGCGGATGAGGGCCGCCTCTGCAACCACGACCCCTGCTACCTCTCCCTTTTCTATGAGAGTTAGTCGTTTTTCAATCGTTCCGCGGATGTCGACGGGTTTTAGATCTGAGCGCAGAGTTAGAAGTGTCTCCTCGCGCCTTTGAGAAGAGACGCCGATCTTCGCATGCATGGGAAGTGTTTCTAAAGTTACTCCCTGAGAGAGAACAAGGCTATCCCCGGAATCGACACCTCTGGTGATCGCTGCGATGACAAGCCCGCTGGGCAAGGGGTCGGGCAGATCTTTTGCTGAGTGGATCGCGACTCGGCATCCACCTGCAAGAAGGAGCTGGTCGATCTCGCGCGTGAAAAAATCGGTCTTATCAAGCGTCCGAAGAGAGGTGGTCTGGTTGAGATCTCCGGAGGTCTCTATCCAGATCGGAGAGAAGCTCACATCGGGGTGGAAGTTCCGAAGCTCTTCAAGAACCTCTTGGACCTGGACTCTCGAGAGCTTTGATGCGCGCGCCGCGACGAAGAGAGCGCTACTTTCCGATGAGGACATCCGTCGCCTCTTCTACAAACTCGACACTCTTGATGGAGATCTTCTGCAAGAGATCGTGCGAAATCTCTTTCAAATTGCGTTTGGGTAGAATGCAGTAGCGAAAGCCCATGTGAATCGCCTCTTTAACACGCACCTCTATCCGAGGAACGCCGCGCACCTCTCCCCCTAAGCCCACTTCGCCAATCACAAGAGTTTCTTGATCGATAGGACGGTTGGAGAAGGAGGAGCAGATGGCCATAATAATCCCCAGATCGGCAGCAGGCTCTAAGACCCGCATGCCACCCGCAACGGAGACGAAGACATCCGAGTGGTGCAGGTTATACCCCTGCCGTTTTTCGAGAACCGCAAGAAGAAGCGCAAGGCGATTCTGGTCGAGGCCGCTCGACTTCCGCGTTGAAGTTGCAAATGCTGAAGCAGCGACAAGCGCCTGCACTTCGATTAGAAGAGCTCTTGTTCCCTCAACAGTTGGAACGATTGCGGAACCTGGCACCTCTCTCGTCCTCTCTTGCAGAAAGAGTGCCGAGGGGTTTGAGACCTCTTTGAGGCCTTGACCGACCATCTGAAAGATGGCGATCTCCTCACTCGGCCCAAATCTATTTTTTACCGAGCGCAAAAGCCTATACCCCTGATGGCGCTCCCCTTCAAAATAGAGAACGGTATCGACGAGGTGCTCAAGCACCTTTGGCCCGGCGATCTCTCCAGATTTTGTGATGTGACCAATCAGAAAAGTCGAGATCCCAAGCCCCTTAGAAAGATGGAGAAGCTCTGTTGTAATCTCTCTTACTTGCGGAATACTGCCAGGGGCAGAGGGAAGTTCGCTTTTATAGAGAATTTGAATCGAATCAACGATGAGAATATCGGGCTTCAGCTTCTCGATGTGCGACTTGATATTCGAGAAGAGCGTCTCATTCAACAAAAAGAGATTTTCACTTGCGATTTTCAGTCTTTCTGCGCGCAGCGAGGTCTGCTCAACAGACTCCTCTCCACAGACATACAAGACGATAAGCCCTTGAGAAGCGAGCGCTTGAGAGATCTGGAGCATGAGCGTCGACTTTCCAATGCCAGGGTCTCCTCCAATCAGAGAGAGAGAGCCCCTCACAATACCTCCGCCAATGAGCCTATCAAACTCTGAAAGGCGCGTCTGAATTCTTTGAAAGCTAACCTTCTCAATCTCCTTCAGGCGAACGGGCTTTGCTGGCTGTTTACCCTCCGCTTCAAATCTTCGCTTCTGATCGACAATCTCCACTTCTTGAACAAAAGTATTCCACTTGTGACACATCGAGCAGCTGCCGGTCCACTTCGCCTGTGAGTGTCCACACTCTCCGCAGCTCCAGAAGCTCTTCTCTTTTGCCATCATTGACTCATCTTTTTTAGTGCGTTTTCAGCAGCAGACTGCTCGGCCTCCTTCTTTGAAGAGCCCTTTCCTTCCCCAACGAGCTGCTCTCCAATGTAGGCGGCCACTTCAAAAACCTTGCTATGATCTGGACCCGTCTCGCCCACAACTTTGTAAACGGGCGGACGCTGGTATCTCTTCTGCGAATAGTCCTGGAGTTCAGCCTTCCAGTTGCGCAGAGGCTCTTTTACCGAATGCATGAGATCTTGAGCAAAGCTCTTCACAAAAAAGAGCCTAGCCGCTTCAAGGCCTCCATCGAGGTAGAGGGCGCCCATAAGAGCTTCAAAGAGATCCGATAGGATGGTCTCTCTTCCCTTCCCTTCATTCATTCGCTCGCCTCTTCCCAGAAGTATAAATTTTCCCAAATCAAGCTTCTGGACATATTCTGCGCAGGCACTTGCTTCCACTAGCTGAGCGCGCAGATGGGAGAGCTCCCCTTCGGGATGCGAGGGAAGCTCCTGATAGAGAAAATCTGAAACGATAAGACCTAGTACCGTGTCTCCTAAGAATTCGAGGCGCTCATTGTGCTGCTTGACCAGCTCGCGCTGCTCGTTGAAAAATGAGCGGTGAACAAAGGCATTCAGGAGCAGGTTTCTATCTTTAAATTTATAGCCGAGCTTCTCTTCGATGTCGGGACACCGCTGCTCAAGTTCATCGATTGGATTCATAGGCAAGTTGAAAAAATCTTTGCAAAGTTTTCTATTGAAAAGCGCTTAGCTTGGTCACTTTCTAGCCAAACCGCAATCCGTTTTAAGTAGCCCTCATACTCCTCTTTCGACATCTTTTTTAGAAAGGAGTAGAGCTCATCATTATCTTTAAATTTTCTTCTATCGATGAAGCAGTTTTGAGGAACATACTCTTCGATGTTGCTCGCTCCCCAGTAGATAGGAACGCAGCCAGCAGCAAAGCTATCGAAAATCTTCTCTGTTACATAGCCTCGCCCCCCCTGCATATTCTCATAACAGAAGGAGAAGCGGAAGTCTTTTAAAACTTCGAGTTTATCCGCAGCAGTGCCTCGATAGTTTGAATAGCCTGCACTCTCCCATCCCCAACCGTAGAACTCAAAATCGCTGCCGCCCTTCTGCTCAAAGAACTGAATCACCTCTTCTCGGGCAGTGTATAGCTCTTGAGGGTGGCGGCTCTTCTTATTTGAGATAACGAGCGTGCATAGCTTCTTCTTCTCAAACGAGGGAAGATCGCTCCTCATCTTTCTGAGCACCGGGTAGTAGAACTTGAAGAAGCGGACATTATCTACCAGGGAGTCGTCCCAAGTGTAGATCTTGGAAAAAAAATCCTGGACCTTTTTGGTGTAGAGCCTCTTCTGGACTGTCGGCGGCTCCCACATGAAGAGAACGAGCTTCTCTTTCGGAAGGCGCCCAAACTTCAGCTTACTCATTTTTTGAGGAATATTCCAGAAGACGAGGCGCTTAATATCTGGATTCAACTTCAGCGTCTCTCTGCACTCTTTTTCTAGAAAGGGCCTGTAGGCCTTAAGGTCGGATAGAGCAAGAGCATCTCCCTTCTCTATTAAAATTTTGCTTATCGCATTGCAGACAGGATCATTCTCTGCAATCGGCCAATCCGCGATCAGCTCCACCTTATTCCCAAACAAGAGAAGCGGTATAGCTGCAAAGAAAATTACGATTGTTCTTATCATAGACATCCGCAAATTGTATGCGAGCCCTCTATTATACTCACACAGCATAGACATAGAGAAGAAAAAAGTAACAGAATCTGCACCTCCTTACTTAATAGAACACTTAATGGTTGTATTAGCAGGAGAGACATGTCGGGTAGGCCAGGAGAAAGCTACGCTTTCGCTCGAGGCCTCCCCGCGACCCACTTGCGCTTCACCTCGCTTTGCCAAACCGTGTGCTCGAAAGCAGAGTGGGCTACTGCCCTACCCTGCACGCCTTCGGCTTTCCTGCGCTACGGTTTTGCTGTGCGATCTGAATCGATCGGCTGCTCCAGGCAGCTCATTCCCCGCAGGACTTACGTCTCGGGTGCGGGTCCCCTTTCGCGTCCAGTCACAGGGCCATCTGAAGAGTCGGAGGAAAAAAGTCTTCGCTCTCTCTATCTGCACCTGCGACTGGACGCGAAAGGGACCCGCACCGACAGGTGTGGGATGAGCCGCCTGAAGCAGCCCGCCGATGCATATCGCACAGCAAAATTGCACCCGCAGGAGAGCGCGGCGAGCGCGTCAACGGGGTAGTACTGTGTACACCCCTTCTCCGAGGACGCGATTTGGCAAAGCGAGATGCAGCGCAAGAGGGTCGCAGGGAGGCCCCGAGAGAAGGCCAAAGGCCTATCTCCTGGCCTACCCGACATGTCTATTCAGACTAAAAAACTCAATATTACATTCTTCGTGTTTTTTATCTGTGCTCCATTGTCCAGTATAGTTGCTTCTGGTAAGCTGGCCTGATATGCCCAAAATTAACCCTCACTTCTTTTCGATTAAACGTGAGTATATCTTCCCCGTCATCGAACGGAAACTCGCGGAGCTCAAAGAGCGACACCCCGGTGTTCAAGTCTTGAACATGGGAGTCGGCGACGTCTCTCTCCCTCTTGCGCCTTCTATTACCCATGCGATTTGCGAGGCGTTGCAAGAGATGAGCCGCCCCGAATCGATCCGTGGTTACGGACCTGGAGAGGGTTATCTCTCTCTGAGAAAGGCGATAGTCGATCACGAGTATGCTCACTTGGGAATCACTCCGGATGAGATCTTCATCTCCGACGGAATCAACAGCGACATCGTCAACATCCTCGATCTTTTTAAGGTCACAAGAGGAGTGGGGATCTGCGATCCAACCTACCCTGTCTATCTAGACGCCTCTGTGATCGCGGGTCTTGGAAAAAAGGTGGTGATGCTCCCTTGTACGGAGAAGAATAAGTTCGCGCCACAACTTCCAGACAAGCCCTGCGACCTCATCTTCCTCTGCTCTCCCAGCAATCCCACAGGCGTTGCACTCACTCGAAAAGAGCTGAAGAGATGGGTCGACTATGCAAAAAGAGAAAAGGCGATCATCCTCTACGATAACGCCTACGTCGCGTTTATCACCTCTCCTGACGTCCCGAAAAGTATCTATGAGATTGAGGGAGCAAAAGAGGTCGCTATCGAATTCCGCAGCTTTTCAAAAACGGCGGGCTTTACAGGACTTCGATGCGCCTACACCGTGCTTCCAAAGTCTGTATGTGGGTTAAAAGGCAAGAAGGAGGGCTCTCTCCACCCCCTCTGGATGAAGAGACAGAATACAAAGTTCAATGGGGTCGCCTACCCGATTCAAAAAGGGGCAGAGGCGGTTTATTCTGAGATAGGCCAGAAGGAGACTAGGCAGCAGATCTCCTCTTATCTCGCTCAGGCAAAACTGCTCTCAGAAGGCTTAAGAAAGTTAGGCTACACCTGTTATGGCGGCGCCGACTCTCCCTACATCTGGTGGAAGACTCCTAATGGAGCGGGATCTTGGGATTTTTTCAACGTCCTGCTGGAAAAGTGCCACCTGGTAAGCATTCCCGGAAGAGGCTTTGGTCCTAGCGGAGAGGGATATATCAGACTCTCAGCATTTACGACAAAAGAGAGAGCAACAGAAGCTCTAAAACGCATCGCAAAATTATAAGAGACCGCCCCTAATGCAAGTTTTTTTGACTCCACAGCAGCGCTCCTTCTTCATCAACAACAAGTGCATTGAGCTCGAGATGATCCTGCCTGAGAATGAGCTGCTCGCTTTAAAAAACAGCGCAGAAAATCTCCTTGCTAAACGCCTGCATGTAGCCCCAGAAAAACTTCTTCAGAAGCCTTCTGCTGATCTGTTCAAAGAGGGAAGAGATCTCTGGAGAGATGATGTAAGCGTGAAGAGAACATTCATCTCCTCGCGCGTGGTGCAGATGGCAGCAGCTCTATTTCAAGCTGACTCTCTACGCGTAGGTTTTACCCACTACTTGATTGCAGGGGCCGATGGCCACTCCCCCTTTCCCTCAACACCTATCGCATTAAAAGAGATCTGCTCGTTCAACAACCCTCTGGGTGCCGTCCTCATCAAAGTGGATGAGACGCCATCCCCTATTTCAGAACAGTGCCCTCTTCCTCAGGCAATGGGAGCTGCTCTCTTCGTCAGCGCAGACTACAAGTTCTCTTTCGACCTGCTCTTCCAAACCCCTGGGCAGAAGTTCTACATGATCTTCTTCGCTCCCCAAAGGGCCGTCTACATCCTGCAGAAGAACGATCCTCTCACACACCTTCTTAAGAAGAGCGGCTACGCCTTCGGAGACGCTCTCCAAGACAGCACTCACCCCCTCTTCTTCAAGAACGCTCTTTAGACTCTCTTTAAAATGGGCAGGCTACTTGGTTTATTGGTATCAAAGCGAACGATCGCCCCATAGCTGTTTCCAGTGATCAATGTTGTGCCTTTTAGTACAAGATGCGTGATCTCTCCAAACTGCGAAAAGACCTTATACTCGCCCGTCTTCCAATTCCAGAGTCTCGTTTTACAATCATCGGATCCTGTTGCAACCAGGTCATCTTGCATCTGCAAGCAGTTGATCCGTCTCTCATGACCTTTGAGCTCGCGAGTGCAGATACCGCTCTCGAGATCCCAAACTCTGCAGATCCCATCCTTTGCTGCTGTAATCAGAACTCTTCCTTCGAATTGGAGAGCAGTAACTTCTGACCCGTGTTCAAATTTTTGGAGAAGTTCACCTGTCTTTGCATTCCAGCTGATGCATCTTCCATCCGAAGACCCCGTAACCACAGTATCGTCACTCAGCTGAATGGTAGTGATTGGGGCTGTGTGCTCTTTAAGAACTCTTTTGCACTTTCCTAAAGCTACATCCCATATTCTACAAGTATGATCAAGCGATCCTGTGGCGAGCAGCCCGCTATCTATCGACAAGCAGCCAACCCCTTCTGTATGCCCATCCAGGACATACTCTCGTTTATTGGTTTTGAGATCCCAGACACTTGCCGTTGCATCATCAGTGCCAGTAACTAGAGTGTGACCCTCAACTTGAAGGCAGTTCACTTTGGTACTACCATGATTTAGAGTCTGACTACTTACTTTACTTACAGAATCCCATATTCTGCAGGTTCCATCGTGTGATGCAGAAATTAGGTGATCTCCATGAAAAGCGAGTCCAGAGATTCGAGCCCGATGCCCTACCAGCCAGGTGTTCTTGTCAGTGACTATATCTAAAATGGAGAGCTGCCAATCTCTATCTTTATTATCTGAAGCCATACCGAGCATATGTCCTGAGAGCTTCAGCGCAGTCATCGGGTTATCTCCCACAGCTCCCTTTTCGTAACTTCTCGCCTTAGAAAGGTCTCTATTCGAAGATGAGATCTCGCGCTGAGCTCTCTGAAACGCTCTCGAGGTTAATGTCTCATGCGAAACTGCGGATCTCGCAATAAGTCCTAAAGGCAGAAGAGTGCGCGCCGAACGGACGCCAACTTGACAAGCTCTGATAGACATACCTAACTCCCATGTAGAAAAGAAAAAGAAGAGATAGAGTAAGTTAGAGCTTCTGAATTTTCCTAGAAAATTCTACTGCTTTTTTTCTTGAATACAGCACAGCATCGCTGACTGCTGCTCCGCCAAGATAGTTGCCAACAAGAGTGAGGCGCGGGAGAGAATTTGCCAGCTCTCTCTCAAGACCTTTCATACGCGCTTCATGCCCCACTTCAAATTGTGGTATTGCCCACTTCGACTCGGTTACCGAGAGGTGGTCGCACGGCACGTGAATGCCGAGATGATTTTTTACCGCTGCAAGCGCGTGCGCCTCGTGATCTCCTCCTTCGAGCAGAAGCATTGTAGAGAGGCGAGTTTCGGACTCATTGGAAAAGAGGTTGGAATCAAAGACAGTGCCCAGGATCTCCTGCTTTGCGTGGGATGGAACGAGATAGCCGAACCCGCGCGTTTCTAATACTGATGAGCGGAAGCCAAGATGTACCGTTGCGATATCTTGAAATCTGATCTCTGAAAGCGTCGTTGCAGCAGCAGGCTCGACCTCTTTCAAGTAGCTCGCAAGCTCATATGATGGAAGTGCGCTAAAAAGGTAGTCCGCCTCCCAGCTCTCCTCTTGCGTGTTCACTCTCACTGTATCTTTGAAAAACCGGAGAGTTTCCACTTTTTTACCGCACACGATCGTAGCAGGAATCTTCTCTTTAAGGGTGTGTATGAGCGTCTCTATCCCCCCCTTTAGTGAAAAGAGAGAGGAGCGAGGCAGGCCAAACGTATCGATCGCATCTGCCCTGCTTCTCGATTTTAAAAAGCCGGCAGTTACCGATCCATGCTCCTCCTCCCACTTTTTCAGTTGAGAGAAGCAGCTCTTGATTGAAAGTTTTCTGATATCGCCTGCATAGATGCCTACGATTAGAGGGTCGAAGAGCTCTTTTGCCACACTCTCTCCAAACCTGCGACATACAAACGCGTGAATGCTCTCATCACCAGCAAGGGAGGGCTTCTTCCACTCTGAAAAGAGAGAAGCAATCAGCGGACGCGTAAGGGGTGAAGAGAGAAAGCCTGCGAGATTTTTTGGAAAGAGCTGCAGCGAGCCCCCTCTCCAGATATACCTCAAATTTGCATCTTTTGCAGAAACAACTCTTTGAGAAGAGAGCCCAAGCTCATCTATTAATCTGAGGAGAGCTTCTGAACGAGAGGTTTTAAAAATTCTCGGTCCTTTCTCAAACTGAAATCCGTCGTGAACATCAGTTCTGAGAAAACCGCCGATACGCGGCTGCTTCTCGATCAGGGTGATCTCGCACTCGCATGTTTGGGACAAGTACCAAGCGGCAGCAAGGCCTGAAATTCCGCCGCCTAAAACGATGACTCGCGTCTTTTTTTTCTGCTGCATGAAAGCAAGCTTAACAAATAGACTAAGAGGATGTCTACAAAGACGGAAACATGCTTTTTTAGCCTTTTCGGCAGAATTTAAATTGTCTTTCTTGGTCTACTTGCTCAAGTATGTCCTGCGAAAGACAATTTAAATTCTTCCAAAAACTCTTAAAAAATCAAAGCTTCCGACTTTGCGACACCCTCTAACTCTTATGAACAGAAAAACAGAGATCGTACACTACTTAAAAGCGCTGCGCGAAACGATCATTGCGAGTTTTGAGTCCCACGAAAATGGACAACGTTTTGAGCGGAGAGCGTGGGAGTACCAGAAAGGAAGAGGCGGAGGAGAAATCGCAGAGCTCCGCGGCAGTGTGTTCGAAAGAGCTGCAGTGAACTGGTCTGGTATTGAAGGCGACAACTTTCCCATGAATGATGGCATGGGCCCCTTTTTTGCTACGGGAATTAGTCTAATCACTCACATGAGCAACCCCCACGCTCCTACAGTTCACATGAACTTGCGCTATTTAGAAACTAAGGAGAAGTTCTGGTTCGGAGGAGGCTACGATCTGACGCCCATGGGACAGCCCTACGAGGAGGACACGCGCCACTTCCACAGCGTTGCAAAGTCCACGCTCGACCCCTTCGGCAGCGAGATCTATCCCGAGTTTTCACAGAATGCAGCCACCTACTTTTTTGTTCCCCACAGAAACAAAGAGCGCGGCGTTGGCGGCATCTTCTTCGACCACTTTAATCGAGGTGATTTCGACACAGATTTTCTGCTCTGGAAGAGCGTTGGAAACACCTTTTTAGAAGCGATCAATCCCATCTACACACGTCGCACCACCCAGCCCTTCACACCAGAAGAAAAAGCGCAGCAGTATAAGATGCGAGGCCACTACGTCGAGTTCAACCTCCTCTACGACAGGGGAACTCAGTTCGGCTTCCGCTCCGGCGGCAACCCCGACGCGATCCTCTGCTCCCTCCCTCCCCTCGCCTCCTGGTAAAAAAGCGCATGGGAAGAAGCGCTCGGAAGAAGAAATGGACGTCAACGGACATCAATGGACGGGAAACGGACAGGAAAAGGACACGCGCCAAAGAAAGAAATTCTTTCCCTCTCTCTTGCCCGCCTGTCCGTTTCCCGTCCATTAATGTCCATTCCCTGTCCGTTGACTTCCACTCTCCCGGGCGGGCTTTCTTCTTCCGAGCGCCTCTCCCGGGCGGGCTTTTCTTATACTTAGCTTCTTAAAACTGCTTGTCCCAGAGAGATGAGTTGTAAGTAATAAAGAATGTAGGTTTTTTTTCTTTTCCATTAACTTTTTGAAAGTCCGCAGAAAATCTCTTTAGCAAAAGCGAGAATGTCTCTTTAAGCGCCTTTTGAAGATCTTGACCCTCATCCTTTACATAGATAGACCAGCTTCCAATATTGGAAGAAATGTACTCCTTATTCGTCATCATCTGAACGGCGCTGCTTGCTACTAATTCCGCTCTCAAAATAGGAAGCTGCTTGCCCTCTTTATCGACCAATCTCTCAATCGAAAATTTCAAACTTGGATTCGCAAAACACTCGAGATCGACTCCATTCGAAGTGAAAATATCTTTTTTCTCAACTTTACCAAATTGCGCAAGATCGCGATCGATAAACTTTACCGTTTTGTCGACTTCGTTCTTCTCCATCTTCAAACAAAAAAAGAAGACAAAAGAATTAATGCCCTTTAGAGATGAAGACTCATCTGAAAGTTTTTCAGAAGAAAGCAAAAAGGAGTTGTCAGCATGTCCAAAAACCGCAGATAGACAGAACAGAATAACGAAACAGAATATCTTCATATTTTTTTCCTCTAATCATCCCAAGATGGATCTGCAGGAATTCCATATGCTTTCCAATAATGCAGTTTGTTCACTAGTTTTTGTATGCATCCTTTCCATAAACCACCCGCAACACAGCAGTTTCTAGCCTGATCTCCTAATCCATTTATCACCATTGCTGCTAGAGCTCGAACTTCGGTCTTTTTTACTACAGCAATAAGAGTTGTTAGAGCGCTAATTGTTCCATTAACACGTTCTACACAATCTCCTACAGAAGCGTAATCTGGTCCAAGAACAGGCCAATCTTGACGTGTTTGTTGATAAAAACAAGGCATATCCATACCAAAACAAAATGAACGCGGGGTTGTTATACCCAGCATCTCTTTACACTCATGGCAGGAATAATTTTTTAGGATATCTTCTAGAAATTTGGCTGTAGATTTTACCTTTTCGAGATCTTCCATACGCGCGTAAACAAGAAATGCTCCAAATGCCGAGCGAAACGTTAAGGAAGTTTTAATGTTTTTTTCTGTGCAATTTAGTGCATGAATGTAAGCTTTTCGAAAATCAGCAAATGCTTTTTGATCCTCGCCTAAGAGTAGGTAGCTTTCACCTCGTGAGCAATAAAGATCAGATAAAATATGGGCTTCTGAAGAGCTGGTATTATCGATCTGAAAAGTCTCTTGTTCAACAAGACTTTCAAGGGAAAAATTTTCATGATCTGGAGAGTTTTGCGCACAAAGGGCAACAGAGAAAATAGTTACCAGTAGAAAAATAGACCTTTTGAGCATGAAAGAACCCTTAAAACAAAGTAAAAGTTTTAGCATGAGTTTTTAAGGGCGTCAATGGGATTTTTGTAGCAAATTGTTAAAAATAGAGAAGAAAAAGAGGGGCGATAGTAAACTGAGGTTGTTTTTTCACCAAATCGAGGTACTTATGTTCCGTTCTTTTTTTATTGCATCAGTAATGGCTTGCGCAGCTCTATCTGCTGAAGAAGTGGCTCAAGAAGAAGCTCCAGCTCCAGTCGTTGAAACTGAGATGAACCTCTCTGTTTCCGATGCTGAATCTCGTCCAACAGACGAGCTCGTAGATTCTAAATGCAAAAAGCGTAAATCTTTCGACTACGCTTGCGGCAAATGCGGTCCTAGAAAACTCAACAACGCATAATCGAAAATAAAAAATCTCCTCCCTGTTTGGGGAGGAGATTTTTTTTATCTGCATCTATTTTGCAAGAACTGCGGGGCTTGCAAGTCCATTTTTAATCAGCATCTCCACCACCTGAGGACTCTCTCTTCCGAACTGGATCTGGCGTTCGGTGTGACCCAATTTAGAGTAGGGCTCGAGGAGGCCTGGGGCGATGTTGAGTTCTAATAATCTCTCCCAGAGAAACTCTTGACGTGTGCCTGGCGCATAGCGCTGCACGCCGCCTGTGAGTTCGATGCAAGCGGGAATCGGATCGAGAGGGGTCTCATCGGTTGGATGAACAAAGAGAACCATCGAGTAGCGATTCTTATTCGGCTCTTGCGCTACAACGCGGTGTTTAGCGCTGACAAAGAGGCCGTTGGTGAGGTTCTGCAACATATCTCCGATATTTACGATGAAAGCATCTTCAGGGACGATAACATTAAGCCACTGGCCGTTCATCTCTACCTGAAGCCCTTTTTCAGTGGCAAATGGCAAGATAGCCAGAAGATCGATGTCGGTATGCGGAGCTGCCCAGTAGAGCGGCTGTTTTAATCCCTTTATCTCTTCGTCAGATAGTGCGGGATAGTAGAGCGCTCGGAGGAGCGTATCTCCCTTTTTCGTGTTCGCATTTAGGTAGTCTAAAGGGAGCTGAGTAGTAGCCTTTCTATTGATCGTCTCGATAATCGCCTCTTGCAGAGGAATGACATACTGCTCGAGCTCATTGTAGAGCGTAGAGAGAGAGCTCTTAAACGAAGGTCTTCCAGACCAGATATTTGCAGGGAGAGAGCCCTCGCGGCCGATATGATAAAACTCTTTGCGATCTTTCGCCTGGTTGCCCTTTGCTGTCTCGCCAGGAACGAAGCCGCGCTGTCCTTTTAGCTCGGGAGCATAGCAAGCTGCTTTAACTGAAGCATCCTGTCTAAAAAAGGCTTCCGCCTCTGCGTACGCTGCTCTGATCACTTCGGCATCAACTCCTGTGTTGCGCACTGCAAAAAATCCCACACTTGTCATTGCGTCATAGAGGGTATCAAGAAAGAGCGCCCTCTTCTCAACATCATAATAGTCTCTCATGTCGACAACTGGGATGCGGATATCTAGCTGCTCGGCAGCAGCAACAGGTTGCGGTTCAGAAGCTGAGATCTGAGTTGAAAAACTGAAAAGCAGACAGAAAGCAAGTAGAAATGCGTACATAGCCATAGCTCCTTTAAAATTGCGGAGCTCCGATTCTGGATCTTAAAAAGAATTTTTTCAAGCGCGCAACGATGCGAGTCTTCTTCTTAGAAGGAGTGTAGCCAGTGCAAAGACGATGAAAAGAAGAGGGAGAAGATAGGGCTTATCAATGGGAATGATCTCAATAAAAAAGAGCGCTACAACGGCCATTCCCATATTGATGAAATTCATGACCGAAGAGGCGTTTGATTTATCTTTTGCGTGAAACATAGCGAGCGCTGAGGCGTTAGAAAAGAGAAAGGTGAAACCAACGTAGAGAAAAGGCATCGGAATAAATAGAGTCCAGACACTCACCTGCTCAAATAGAAATAGAACGAGCATGAGAAGCGAGATAAATACCGAAAGCAGACTGCCCCAGTGCATCACAACAAGAGGATCCTTTTTTCCTGCAAGAAGTCTCGTGATTAAAGATCCGACGATCATTCCCATCGCTGGAATAAACGTGAGCAGGCCATAAGCATAGGGAGTGAGGCCAATCTCTTCGATGCCGATAAAAGGGGCCTCCGTTGCAAAGAGATAGGTAATTGCGCTCATGCAGCCCATGATCAGCGCGCAGGAGATCAGTTTTTTATTCCTAAACTTCTCGAGATACCCCTCTTTGATCTTTACGAAGTT
The DNA here is from genome assembly GCA_016185065.1 of Chlamydiales bacterium. NCBI lineage: Bacteria > Pseudomonadati > Chlamydiota > Chlamydiia > Chlamydiales > Chlamydiales bacterium. Next base: position 45,848 of record JACPOL010000005.1, on the reverse strand, counting down.
CAATGCCTTTGTATCTCTTTCTGCAAGCGTCTCGGGAAGAAGAGCTGATAAGAGACAGACCAGCAAGCTATAGCCTGCAAGCAGATAAAAGCAGCTCTGCCACCCGAAATGAAGCGTAAGGGCACCCCCGATGGCAATTGCCGCGCAGGGCCCCAGAGCAAAAGCGTAAATAAACGAGGAGATCTTTCTCGTCGCCTCCGTCTGATCGCACACATCCCCTACCATTGTGAACGCGACCTTCATCCCTACAGCACTTCCGATCGCCATCAGAAAGCGGCCGAGAATAAAGAGCCAGAAGAGCTCTCTGCTATTTACGAGGACGATAAGCAGGCAGCCGATTACAGCAATTAGCCCTCCAAGGTAGATCGCGGGCTTCCTTCCAAATCTATTCGCGATCGGGCCGTAGGGAAGATTTCCGAGTGCATAGCCAATCAAAAAGGCGGTCATCGTCAGCTGAACTTGAGCCTGGCTCATCTGAAGCTTCATCCGAATCTCGGGAAGCGCAGGCGTGAACAGCACCGCCGAGACGGATGCAAATGATGCAAGCATCATTAAAATCGGAACCGAAAGAGGTCGTTTCTGTTTTGGAGGGCGCATTCTCCGGATCCTAATCAAAAGACTATTTGAAAAGGGAGAGAAAAATTTCGCTGCTCTTTCTCAATTTCATCCCTTGAGGATAGACAGCAGTGATCTGATACTTAGGAAGAGTTAAATCCATCTCGCAACGGCGAAGTTTGAGCTGTTTCGAGGATGCGATATAGTCTGGAAAATAGCCGATGCCTAGCCCCTCGGCCGCCAGAGTGGCAGCAACCACCCAGCTGCGCGCTTTTAAAAAGAGTTCGGGCTCCTTTCCATGCCTCTCTTGGTAGATGTGTTGAAAAACAGCAGCGTCCTCCGATTCAGAGAGAATGAAACCCAAACGCTTCTCCTCTTTCTTGTCTACCTCTGATGATTTATAGAGGCCGTAGCTTCCCTGATATACCGTCTGTTTTGTAAATCCTGAAAAATCGAAAGCTCCTAGCACTGGGACAATTCCAAAGTCGATTGAACCCGCTCTTAGCATCTGTTTGATCTCATCGAGATTTCCAGAACAGATGAAATTCACCTTCACCTGAGGGTGCATCTCTCTAAACTTCTTTAAAAGGCGAGGAATGACAGCGAGTCCAAAGCTAAATGTACACGCAAACTCAAGCGGCCCCATCTCCTGTGCATTCTCTTCCGAGAAGTTCTCCTGAAAGGCTTCCGCTCTTTTTAGAATATCGATCATCTCTAGAAAGGCCTTCTCTCCCTCAGGAGTAAGACGAAATCGATTTGGATGCCTTGCAACAAGAGAGCTCCCCAGAGAGTGCTCTAGCTTTGCGATCCCCTGACTGATAGCCGATTGCGTCACGAAATTAGCCTTAGCTGCAGCCGTGACTCCTCCTAGTCTAACCGAGTCGCAGAAGTACTTCATATAGAGCAGGCTTAGTGTCATAGCTTAAGTATTTCTAATGCCACTATTAAATTCTATTAATTTCTCTTAATCCACATAGAGAGTTTATATTCTGAGCTATTAACAACCCATCGTGGGTTAGTTAACAACAAAGGAGAAAAATTATGAGTATGACAACAGGAGCTGTTTCAACAGCAAGCACCCCTTTTCAACAGGTAGTTGTAGAAACGCTAGAAGTTCAAGGGAGAGCAATTAGAGGAGTGCGAGACGAGCTTCGATTAAGTGATCAGGTAAACAATACGCGACTCGACACTCTGAATAAACAGGTGGAAGAGTTAACCGTTTTTGCAAAAACAGCGAAAGCGGTCGGCTTCCTCATTGGCTGCCTGTTCTGCACAAAACAGATGATTAAATAAGAAAAAGGAGAAAAACATGTCCGCGATAAATGCCGTTTCAAATGCAATAACAGCAAGCACATTGCAAACCACCACTGAAGGTGACCTAGTAGCCAGATTGTTAGCACAGAACACTCAGCTAGTCGGAATTATCCATGAACAGAATGTAACCATCAGCGAAATGAGAAGAACGATCGACGCACTAAATGGCCGTATCCAGGAGCTTGAAAGAAGACAGAGTTCAAATTACTTAAACACGCTCATTGTGCCAATCCTTCCTACGTTAGTCTCTTCTCTAACTTCTTGCCTGGCAGGACGCACCGCGCAACCTTTAACGACTTCTGCATAGCTACAAATAGAAGGGAGTTCTTCAAACTCCCTTCTTGCTTCAAAACACATGCCTATGACATAGCTCGAGGAAACATCTAACAAGAAGTTTTTCTGAGCTTAAAAAAGTATGCGAGCAAGCGCGATCTTGCAAAGACAAAAGAGCCTCCCCCTAAGCTTAAAAAGGGCAAGGGAAAGGAGCTTCGCTTTGTTGTGCAAGAACATAAAGCGAGGCATCTCCACTACGATCTGCGCTTGGAAGTAAATGGCACCCTCAAAAGCTGGGCAGTTCCCAAACGGCCCTCTTTAAATCCCGACGAGAAGCGTCTTGCAATCATGGTTGAGGACCACCCCTACGAGTATCAATATTTCGAAGGGGTTATCCCCGAAGGATATGGAGCCGGAAGTGTCACTATTTGGGACAAGGGCACCTATGACATAGACGGATCTCCCGCACGGGAATCTGAGCGCCTCATGGAAGAGGGGTTGGAACTAGGAAAGGTCCACTTCACCCTTCACGGCGAGAAGCTGCGCGGTGAGTTCGCCCTCATCAAACTAAAGATGAGCAAGAAAGAAGATCAGTGGCTCTTCTTCAAAATGAAATAAGTTCCGAAAAAAGAGGCTTATCACATGTGTTTTTCAGCGCCGGTAAGCTTTGGTGCAAGTGCAGCTCTTGCTGCTGTGGGCTGCGCCCTCGTCTCTCGGATAAAATCGAGACGCTACCTTCCGCTTGCTCTCATCCCCTTCTTTTTTGCCGTTCAACAAGCGGCTGAAGGAGTTATCTGGTTATCTCTTCCCAAAAGTTCGCCAGCTCAAACTATTTTCCTGTTTTTCGCTTATGCCATCTGGCCTGTCTGGATTCCCTTCTCTCTCTATCTAGTGGAGAGTTCTAAGAAAAAAAGAAAGGCTTTGGCAGGCTGTTTGGCTTTAGGAGTAATGGTTGCGGCCACTCTCTTTCTTGAAATTCCCGATATTCATGCAACAGCAGGTCGATATAACATCCACTACCTGCAGCATTTTCAGTGGAGCCTGTTTAGTGTAATAAAGGTTAGCTTCTACCTTCTTGCTACAATCCCACCCTTTTTTATCTCATCTCTAAAAAAGATCTGGATTGCAGGCCTTCTACTGCTTCTATCTGCTCTGATTACCTACTTAATCAACGCGCTAAGCGCGATCTCCGTCTGGTGTTTTTTTGCGGCGCTCTTTAGTCTTGCACTTCTCTTCATACTAAAGAGGCAATTGTAAAAATCCCGCTGGCCGCTTTTTTGCGCTTTCACCGATTTTTGGAGCTTGACACAACCACCCTACTCTCAAGAGTATGTGAAGTTGCGTCAAACTCCAAAAATCGACAAAATCGCGAAAAAATCGGCTAAACGGTACTTTTGCAATTACCTCTAAGAGGCAACATGGGAATTAACGTTGGATTTGTTGGGCTGGGAAGCATGGGTCTTCCCATGGCGCAGAACATCTTAAAAAAGGGAAATCACCTCTCGGTCTACAATCGAACAAGAGAGAAGGCCGCTCCCCTCCTTGAGCAAGGCGCCAAGTGGGCAGCATCTCCTTCTGAGCTTGCAGCTGGATGCGACATCCTTGTCAGCATGGTTTCTAACGACCTCGCACTTAAAGAGCTTGTCGAAGGCTCATCCGGAATCTTGAGCGCTGCGAAAAAACCCTCTATTCACATCTCAATGGGCACACACTCTCCTGAATTTGTCGCAGATTTAGAAAAGAAGCACCGCGATCTCGGCATCTCATTTCTAGCGGCTCCCGTATCTGGGCGTCCCGAAAGGGCAAGAGAGGGATCTCTCTGGATATTTCTGGCGGGCGATCCCAAAGCAAAAACCAGGGCTCTTCCCGTTTTAGAAGCGATGAGCTGTAAGGTCTTCGATCTGGGCGATAAGCCTAGCCAGGCCGCTCTCTTTAAGCTCTGCAACAACTTTATGATTCTCAGCTTCGTCGAATCTTTTGGTGAAGCTGCTGCTATGCTTGAAAAAGAGGGAATCTCCACAGAAAAAGCAGTAGAAATTTGGGGAGGCTCTCTCTTTAACTCCCCTATTTTCCACGCCTATGCTCCTATGTTTTGCAAGCGCAGCTACGCCGATGCGGGCTTTGCGTTAGACCTTGGACTTAAGGACATTAGGCTTCTTCAGACGTGTGCGGACAGGTCTCAAGTCCCTATGCCATTTCTCTCAGAACTGCACGAAAAGCTGATCATCAGCATGACGCTTGGCAGAGAGAAGTTCGACTGGGCAGCTATCGCCCTTTTAACCCGCGAACTCTCTGGTTTAAAGCCCTAGTAAATATTTCTTTAATTCAATTAAAGTTTTTTACTTTAATAAACTGCAATTATTGATAAAATCAATAAGAACAGAAATAAATAAAGAGAATTAATGAGATATAGACTACCAAGACAAAATATCAATTCCGAGATCAACAAGGTAATTACGCGAGAAGCTCGGAAGCAGAGCTTCACACTCTCCAGAGCTTCAAAACTTGATTTGAAGGAGATGGTAGAGGTGATGAGGGCTATTGAGAGATCTGGCCTCCCCAAACATCTCGTCTGTAAAAAGCTGTCGGATAAGCTCGGCTACGGGATCTTTTTGCATCCAGATGCCGCTCCTCTTAAAAAAGGGCAGGTGATCGCTCCCTATGCCGGTGAGGTCTCGATCGTCCCTCAGGCCACTTTTGCTGAGAGCTCCTACGCTTTCGCCCCCATCGAAGAGATGCTTCTAACCAGGGAAGAGCAGCAGCGTTTTAGCAAAAAGGAGAAGTACCATCCCAAGCGCCACTACTCGCTTAGAATAGACGCGGATAAAAAAGGCAACTTCACTCGCTTCATCAACCACTCGGATAAGCCGAATGTCATCGTCTATCTCCTCACCATCCCGCCAAATCCCTACAATCTAGAGCCTGCGCGGATCGAAGTTGTTTACACGGTAAAAAAGACGATCCAACCCGGCGAGCAGCTGCTTGTAAATTACGAAGCAGACGGCGAAAAAAGCTACTGGGGCGCCGTCAAAATCAAACCCTTTTCTATGAATCCCCAGACGTTTACACTCTCGCCTTCTCTCAAAGTCGTTAAATCTCATTCTTGATTAGAGGGGGCGAGGAAGGCGCTAAAGTACCACTTGGGCTCATAGCCGAGCTTGGTGCAGATGCCGAGGGCCATGCCTTCCGACATGAGGAAGGAGGCGCCGATGCAACAGCCTTTGGAGATCGCGTGTCGAAGGGCTAGGTAACGTAGGGCTGTACTAAGACCCTGTTTTCTAAGTTCCGGAGCTGAAGCTCCATTCCAAAAACTAACCATATCCCCTTCAATGAATGTAGTAAGCGCAGAAACTACTCTGCCTTGCTTTCTTGCAACCCAGTGGTACATCTTGGGAGTTGTGCCGACAGCTGCTTTCCAAAGCGTTTTACGATAGAGATCCCTGCTTTCGCCATGGTATTCAAAAGTTGTGCATACCAGCGCATTAAACTCATCCATTTCAGCTTCTGTGGTTACAAGCTCTAGGGTACAATCTGCTGGCACATCTGGCTGTGCTATGGGTTTATCCAAAGTTCCGATAACACCTCTAAGCACTCCTAAATCCTTAAAACCGCGAGAGATTAGCTGATCTCTAAAAGCCTGGCTGCTCTCCTCATTGACGTACCAGACAAAGGGCATCTTCCTCTCTTTAAAAAATTGCTGTTCCCTATCGATATAAGCACTCGCATCGGCATCAGGTGGCGCACCAAAGACCGCGTTCATGAAGGGATGCAAGATGCCGGTTGAGCAGCGCGGAATGCCATCTGCTTTTTCAAAAACAGCATCTGCAACACCGCTGCCTTCAGAAAATGTGCGATAAACAGACTGGCAGTGCTCTTCTAAGCGCTTCTGGTCGGAGGCTTGAGTATTCATGCTAAAACCGATGAGTGTTAAAGAAAGAAGAAGTGCTCTTTTCATATATGGTCTTTGACAGCTTCTACGAAGCATTTTACATGCTCAAAAGGGGTGTCGGGTAGAACGCCATGGCCCAGGTTGACAATGAAGCCGGGGTCGTCGTGCATGGAGTGCAAGAGCCTCTGGACCTCGGAGCGAATCATTGCAGGCGGCGCCTTCAACAGGTGAGGATCGAAATTTCCTTGAACGGCAATGTGCGGAGGCACTTTGCGTCTTAGAATATTGAGCTCTCGATGCCAATCAAAGCTGATCCCAGCCGGTTCAATGGAGGCTAGCTCCTGTGGAAAGAAGGAGGAGCCTCTGCAGAAGAGGATGATGGGAACGCCTGTGGGTTTTAGCGCGTGCACGATCTGCTTGAGATAGTGGTGGCAGAAGGTGAGAAAGAAGGGGGTGCTGAGCACATTCGCCCAGGAGTCGAAGATCTGTAAAACCTGCGCACCCGCCTCTACTTGCAACTTTAAATATTCGATCGAAGCTTCTGTGATCTTCTTGAGCAGAAGATGAAAACTATCCGGATGTGAAAAGAGCCAGCTCTTTGTTTTGGAGAGCTCTTTACCGCCTGGCGTTCCCTCAATGAGATAACTCGCCACAGTGAAGGGTCCACCGCAAAAGCCGATGAGAGGCACTTTAAGATCTTTTTTTATGATCTTGATCGTCTCAAAAACATAAGCAACTGTTGTCGCGACATCTTTTGCAACGAGGCGCTCGACATCTTGAGGCTGAGTGAGCGCTGGCGTGATGAGCGGCCCCTTTCCTTCAAGGAAGCGGACTTCAAAGCCAAACACCTCTGCTATCGTGAGAATATCTGTAAATAGAATCGCTGCATCAACGCCCAGCTGATCGACGGGCATCGCAGTTACCTGCGCTGCAAGCTCAGGATGGTGAAAGATCTCTTCGAGAGAGTGCTTCTCGCGCAGCTTGCGATACACAGGAAGGCACCGACCCGCCTGTCGCATGAGCCACACCGGCGGTCTCCCCTCATTCTTACACTGCAACGCCTCTAAAAGTTTCATACAACCCTCTCACAAAAGAGTGAAAGAAGCTTCTTTTTTCTTTCTTTGGCGCGTGTCCATTTTGGTCCATTTCCTGTCCATTCTCGTCCATTTTTGTCCATCTCTTCTCCGAGCGCCTCTTTTTTAGATGATGCGATCGAGGATAGAGTCGACGTTGAAGCCAAACTCGGCAGCCAGATCGCTGATGGGCGCTGACTCGCCAAATGTTTCAATGCTGATCGCAATTCCATCCATGCCTATCCACTTGTGCCAGCCGAGGCTTACACCAGCTTCGATGCTGACGCGTTTGCCCAAATTGCCGCCGATGACGCTCTTTTTGTAATCGTCGCTCTGAGCTTCAAAGAGCTCCCAGCAGGGCATTGAAACAACGCGCACCGACTTTCCTCTCTTCTCAAGAGCTGTTGCGACGTCGAGTGCGAGTGAGAGTTCGGATCCGGTTGCAAAGAGGCAGAAGTCGCAAGCTCCGCTCTCCCGTTTAACGATGTAAGCGCCTCTTCCCATTCCCTGCTCGTAAGGAACGTTTGTTCCAGAAAGTTCTGGCAGATTTTGTCTTGAGAGGGCAAATGCAGTCGGTCCGCGGTAGCGAAGGGCAGCGATCCACGCCATCTTCACCTCCCAGGTGTCAGCAGGGCGAATGAACTGCAGGTTCGGAATTGCTCTTAAAGCTGCATAGTGTTCAACAGGCTGATGCGTAGGTCCATCTTCTCCCAAGAAGATCGAGTCGTGTGTGAACTGGTAGATGACCTGCACTTTTGAAAGCGCTGCCAAGCGAATGGCATTGCGCATGTAGTCAGAGAAAGTGAGGAAGGTGCCGATGAATGGCAGGATCATATCCGTCTGTGCGAGGCCCGATGCAGCTGTTGCCATGCCAAACTCGCGGATACCATACTTAATATTACGGCCTGCGAAGTTGCCCGGAGAAACAAGGGGGAACTTCTTCATCATTGTGAGGTCTGATCCAGAAAGATCGGCCGAGCCGCCATACAAGAATGGGAGAAGATCTCCGAGAGCATTGAGCACTGTCTGAGAAGCGCTTCTTCCCGCTACAGGCGACTTGATCTCAATTTTTCTGAGCTCTTCTTCGAGATTTGCAGGCAGCTTCTTCTCGACCATCTGCATGAACTGCTTGTAGAGATCGGGTCTTGTTTCAGACCAGGTGCGGAACATCTCTTTCCACTTCTGCTCAAGTGCAGCATCTTTCGCGAGCTTCTTTTCAAAGAAGGCGTGAACGGACTGAGGAACAAAGAAGGCCTCTTCTGGCAAGCCGAGCGCTTTTTTGGTCGCTTCGACCTCTTCTGCGCCAAGTGGAGATCCGTGAACTTTGTGCGTCCCGGCTTTATTTGGAGAGCCCTTGCCGATGATTGTGTGCATTAAGATGAGTGTAGGCTTCTTCTGCGAAGTTAAGAGGTTAGAGAAGACCTCATCCATCTTATCCAGATCGTATCCATCGATCTCGATCACATCCCAACCATACGCTAGATAGCGCATCTTGGTATCTTCCGAGCCAGACTCTGAGAGAAATCCATCGAGAGTAACTTTGTTGGCATCGTAGATGAGCACCAGGTTGTCCAGCTTCAGGTGGCCAGCAAGTGATGAGGCCTCTGCTGAAACCCCTTCCATGATGCAACCATCTCCTGCTAGGCAGTAGACCTTGCTGGTGAACAGAGGAAATCCTTCGCTATTAAATTTAGAAGCTAGAAGTTTGATTCCAAGCGCCTGTCCCACTGCATTACCGACCCCCTGGCCAAGAGGTCCTGTGGTCGCCTCTACGCCTTCAGTGATGTGAAACTCGGGATGCCCAGGTGTTATAGAGTGGATCTGTCTAAATTTTTTAATATCGTCCATCGAGACTTTAAATCCTGCGAGATTCAAGCAGGAGTAGAGAAGCATCGAGCCGTGACCCGCAGAAAGAACAAAGCGGTCGCGGTTGAGCCACTTGGGGTTTTTTGGATTGTGGCGCAGGAGCACTCCATAGAGATAGGCGCCAAATTCGGCACAGCCCATGGGAAGCCCAGGGTGTCCAGAGTTGGCTTTCTGCACAGCCTCTATCGACAATTCGCGAATCGTGTTTGCTATTTTGCTAAGTTGTTTTTTTACCTCTGCGTCCATGAAAACGATCCTTCCGTATAAATTTGTACAACATTTTTAATGGCCTCACTATAATCCTGCAACTAAAAACCCAAAGAAAGAAACTCCATGCTATCACAAGAGATCCGCCGCGGCTTTTTGAACTACTTTAAGAACAAGGGACACGCACTCGTTCCCTCTTCTCCTGTCGTTCCACACGACGACCCCACTCTGCTCTTCAACAACGCGGGAATGAACCAGTTTAAAGATGTCTTTCTGGGAAAGAGCCAGCGCGACTACCAGGCGGCTACAACATCGCAAAAATGCATCCGCGTGGGAGGCAAACATAACGACCTCGACAACGTCGGACACACCAGCCGCCACCTCACCTTCTTCGAGATGCTCGGCAACTTCTCTTTTGGAGACTACTTCAAAGAGAAGGCGATTCTCTACGCTTGGGAGGTGACAACGCAGGTGTTCGGTTTCTCTCCTGACAATCTCTGGATCACCGTCTTCGAAGAGGATGAAGAGGCTAGAGAGCTCTGGAGAAAATTCATGCCAGATAACCGCATCATCAGCATGGGTGAAAAAGAGAACTTCTGGGCGATGGGAGACACTGGCCCTTGCGGTCCCTGCTCCGAGCTTCTAATTGACCGCGGCACAAAGTATGGAAATGCGCGCTCACCCAAAGAAGATATCAGCGGAGAGCGCTACCTCGAATTCTGGAACCTCGTCTTCATGCAGTTCAATCGCGATAGTTCTGGCAAGATGACTCCACTCCCCTCTCCTTGTATCGATACGGGGGCGGGCCTCGAGAGAGTCGCCTCCCTCAAAATTGGCGTCGATTCTGTCTATGCTACTGACATCTTGCGCGGACTGATCGCACAAGTGGAGAACGTCTCAGGAAAGAAGTACAATGTGGAAGATCTAGTGATGGCTCCCGCCTTTCACGTGATAGCAGACCACATTCGCAGCCTCTCCTTTGCAATTGCAGACGGAGCGCAGCCGAGCAACGTCGAACGCGGCTACGTCTTGCGCAAGCTGCTCAGAAGAGCTGTGCGCTACGGAAGAGGGCTGGGCCTCCAAGAGCCCTTCCTCGCAAAAATTCTACCAACACTCGTATCGAGCATGGGTGAAGACTACCCAGAGTTAAAAGCAGCTCAGGGCCGCATCGCAGAGATCCTCACAGTGGAAGAGGAGGCCTTCTTGCGCACGCTTAAAAAGGGTGGAAATATTTTAAATGCGGTGATTGAGAAAGCGCAAAAAAGCCCGATGAAACAGATCAGCGGAGAAGAGGCGTTTAAACTCAAAGACACCTACGGCTTCCCGCTCGAAGAGATTCTGCTCATTGCAAAAGACACAAGCCTCACAGTAAATCTAGAGACCTATCAGCTTCTTGAAGAGCAAGCAAAAGAGAAGTCGAAGAGCGCGCACACAGTTCACATGCAGCAGGCTGAAGAGAGTCTCTTTAAAGAGTATGTCTTGAAGCATGGTGCCTGCGAGTTTGTCGGTTACACCGCGACCTCTGGAGAGGGAACGGTCATGGCGATCGTCGTCGATGGCAGATTTGTCGATACCCTCACAGAAGGGCAGGAGGGTCTAGTCATCTTAAATACGACTCCTTTCTATGCCGAGAAGGGCGGTCAGATCGGCGATATCGGCACGCTCTCGCACAAGCGCGCGCGCTTCACTGTCAAAGGCTGCCAAAGCCCCTACACCGGCGTGATTGTGCACGTGGGAAGGCTTGAGAGCGGAGTGCTGATTCTGGGAGAGCCCGTAGAAGCAGAAGTCGATGCAAAGCGCAGAAGTGATATTGCACGCCACCACACTGCGGCTCACCTGCTCCACTATGCCCTTGTTAAAGTTCTTGGAGCGCACGTGCGTCAGGCGGGTTCTCTCGTAGAATCCGATCGCCTGCGCTTCGACTTCAACCACCATAAGCCCGTCTCTCAGGAAGAACTGCGCCAAATTGAACGCCTTGTGAATGAGAAGATACGCGACAACACACCCGTAAAAACTTATGAGCTCTCTTATGAAGAGGCACAGAAGAGCGCAGACATCAAGCAGTTCTTTGGAGACAAGTATGGAAAAACTGTACGCGTCATCGACATCGACTACTCAAAAGAGCTCTGCGGGGGCACTCATGCGACAACTGTTGGAACCCTAGGCTTCTTTCGCATCATCAAAGAGAGCAGCATTGCAGCTGGCGTGCGCAGAATTGAAGCCGCATGCGGAAAGGCAGCAGAAGATCTCGTCTATCAAAATGAAGAGATCGCTCTGCAGGCATGCATGCAGCTTAAGACCACGCTCCCCTCTCTTCCTGTAAAAGTCACTGCGCTTCAAGACGAGAACAAGGAGCTCCTAGCTCAGATCAAAACATTAAAGCGCGGCTCGCTAAAAGAGGTCGCTCAGACCCTCGCAACAAAAATTAGAAAAGTGGGATCTGTCCACCTTCTCGCGGAGATCGTCGACCTCGACCAAGAGGGTCTTCTTCTTTTGGGAGAAGAGTTAATGAATAGACACCCCTCTCTACTCCTTCTGCTCGCATTTAAACTTCCCGATAGATGCCAGATTCTCGTGCGCATCTCTCCTGATCTCGTCGCAAAGAAGATGAGCGCTCAGGAGCTGGTTAAAGAGATCTGTCCTCACATCAAAGGCGGCGGCGGCGGAAAGGCCGACTCAGCACAAGCCTCTGGGAAAGACCCTTTGGGACTATCCAAGGCGTTTGAAGTCGCTGAACAGTATATCAATGCAAAATGAAGAGTCCATCCCTAGAGGTTTTTCAAAAGGCGCTAGCTAGCGAGCGCTCGCTTCTCATTGAAGAGCTCTGGGACTCTCCAAAGGCCTGTTTAATCGAACTGGCACAAAAGGCGACAGGCAAGAATATTCTTGTGATCACTGGAGAGGCGCGTGAGAGCAGGCTCCTCGATGATCTGCCTTACTTTGGCGTAAGAGATGCTGAGGAGTTCCCCTCGTGGGAGACGCTCCCCGGGGAGGAGATTCCTCCAAGCAGCGATATCGTAGGCCGCAGGCTTGAAATTCTCCGTTCTCTTCTCTCAAAAAAGGGTCCCCGCACTCTTCTCTGTTCACTTCAAGCATGCCTACAAAAGACACCATCGAAAAAAGCTTTAAAACCTCTTTTAAAAGAGTTGAAGGTCGGAGATGAGCTCTCATTTGAAGAGTTCTCATCTTTTCTCACCTCCATCGGCTATAAGAGAGCAACCGTTGTTTCTGATAAAGGTGAGTTCGCAATCCGCGGAGGATTAATCGACCTCTATCCAGTGACCTCACTTCACCCCTACCGTCTCGATTTTTTTGGAGACACCCTGGAGAGCATTCGCATCTTTGATGCCGGCTCTCAGAAGTCGGTCTCAAAGGTAGAAACTCTCTCTTTAAGCCCCGCATCTGAGTGGGAGCTTCTCAAGTCGGAAACAGCCCCCTCAACAATCTTCGACTTCCTCGGCCCCAACACGATCGTTATCTTTGACGATCTACTCGCCATCGAAGATCGATACGTCGCTTTCAAGAATATGCCCGGCTCAGCTTCGCGCTACTTTTCAACCTTTGACGAGCTCATCAAGATCACCTCCTCTCTTCAGCAGCTCTTCTGGTCAAAAGAGCGGATCGAAGAGCTATCGGAGGTACAGGTCAAAAAAAGACCCGGCAGAGACTACTACACTGGAAAAGAGCCCTTCCAAGAGCTCCACTTCTCCATTTTTGGAGATCACAAGATAACTACAAAACGCTGGCAGCACCCCTTCCAAGAGGTCTCGACCTTCTTCTCCCCTGGTGAAAATAGCGCTTCTCTTACCATAGAAGAGCTACTGCAGACAAATGCGCGTGGCTATAGATTTAATCTCCACTTCTTATCTGCGACAGCTTCAGAAGAGCGCCTATTCAAAGAGAAGCTGGCAAAAGATGAGATTCCCATCCCTTCAAATGCTCATTTTGAACTGAACTACCTCTCTTCAGGATTTGTCCTTCCTGATAGTAATCTTGCAATCGTCCCGATGACCGAGTTCACCCACAGATTGCGCATCCGTCGGCAGAAGTGGCGCTCGATCTCGCACACTCCCCCTTCCGAATTTCATAGCCTCGCTCCGGGAGATGTCGTCGTCCACTTTCATCAGGGAATCGGAAAATTTCTAGGCACGGAAAAACGGCTCAACCACGTCGGTCAAGAGACCGAATTTCTCGCGCTTGAGTATGCGGAAAACAGCAAGCTCTACGTCCCCATCTCACAGTCGCATCTCGTCAGCCGCTACATCGGAGCAAAGGAGGAGATCCCCACCTTCTCTACTCTCGGCACTACTCGCTGGCAGAAGACGCGCATGCATGCTCAGAAAGCGATCATCGGCTACGCGCAAGATCTCTTAAGACTTAATGCTGAAAGAGAGATTGCCGGCGGCTACTGCTTTCCTCCCGATGGCGATGAGATGATCTCGTTTGAGCAGGACTTCCCCTTCGATGAGACTGAAGATCAGCTGAATGCTATCGATGCCCTGAAAAAAGATATGCTCAGCTCAAAAGCGATGGATCGCCTCATCTGCGGCGACGTCGGCTACGGAAAAACAGAGGTTGCGATGCGCGCTGCTTTTAAAGCCGTCGCAGATGGAAAAAAACAGGTTGTCGTCCTCGTTCCCACCACTGTTTTGGCCTTGCAGCACTATGAGACCTTTGCTGCGCGGATGGCCAACTATCCTATTAACATCGCACACCTCTCCCGCTTTTCAACGGCAAAAGATGCAAAAGAGACGCTAAAAAAAGTGAGCGAAGGGAGCATCGATATTCTTGTAGGCACTCATAGAGTGCTTAGCAAAGATATTAAGTTCAAAGATCTCGGCCTTATCATCATCGATGAAGAGCAGCGTTTTGGAGTACGCGCTAAAGAACATCTCAAACACTTAAAAGCTGGCGTCGACTGTCTTACGCTGACGGCAACGCCGATCCCCAGGACTCTATACCTCACACTGATTGGCGCTCGCGAGATCTCGACGATCAATACTCCACCTCAAGATCGCCTCCCGATTAAGACGATCATCATTGAACGCGAAAGCAGCACGATCCACAACGCTCTTTTAAGAGAGCTCTCCCGCGATGGACAGGCCTTCTTCATCCACAACCGCGTCGAGACGATCTTCAATGTTACAGATGAGATTCAGAAGCTCCTTCCTCAGGCGCAGATCGTCACTGGACACGGAGGCATGTCCTCCGACGAGCTCGACACTGTCTTCCACGCTTTTAAAAAGGGCTCTGCGGATATTCTGGTTGCAACGACGATTGTAGAAAACGGCGTCGATATTCCAAATGCAAACACGATCATCATCGATCGCGCAGATACATTCGGCCTCGCAGATCTCTACCAGCTGCGCGGCAGAGTGGGAAGATGGAATCGGCCCGCCTACGCCTACTTCCTCGTTCCGAAACAGAGAGAGCTCTCAGAGCTCTCTCGCAAGAGGCTGCATGCTCTCGTCGAGTCTTCGGGATTTGGAGGAGGAATGAAGATCGCGATGCGCGATCTGGAGATCCGCGGTGCGGGAGATATCCTCGGCACAGAGCAGTCGGGCCAGGTCTCAGCCATCGGCTTCCACCTCTACTGTAAACTTCTCAAACGCACCGTGGATGCGCTGAAAAACAAGAGCGCGCCAGCCTTCTACGAGACGAAGATGGAGTTTCCCTTCAAAGCCCTCTTTCCAGAGGAGTATATTGCAGAGCCCTCTCTGCGCATGGAGCTCTACCACAGAATGGGCGAGGCGACCTCCCCCTCCGAAGTAGATGCGATTTTAGAAGAGATCAAGGATCGCTTCGGCCCTCCTCCACCAGAGGTTCTCTGGCTCTACCACCTCGCACGCTTAAGACTCTTCGCCTCTCTTCACCAGTTTCTACTGCTCAAGTTTGAGACGCGCACCCTCTATGCCGAACGACAGACAGCAAATGAAGTGGAAAAAAAGAGAATCCTCTACAAAGAGAGCAAGAACCCCGCCGCCCTCGAAGCCGAGATCATCGCACTCCTTCGCCACGACTTCTCTCTAAAATGAATGTACGCGTTTTCCTATAGGAAAACGGTGTCGTAATTTATGGTTTCAATTAAATTTTATCTTGAACCAGGAGAGACATGTCATCTTAAAATTTAGTTAAAACTATAAACTAGTGAGTCCGGCCCCTCAACGGGGCCGAGACGTTTACAAGTTATTTTTTTTCGAGGATCTTGCGGAGGACGTAGGGCATGATGCCGCCGGCGCGGTAGTAGTCGATCTCGATAGGGGTGTCTAGGCGAACAATGAGTTTAACTCGATCCACCTTGCCACCACGCTTGATCTCTAGAGTTGCTTCCTGCCCAGTCTTCAGCTCGCCTTCCACTCCTGTGATTGTGAAGAGCTCATCTCCTTTGATGCCGAGACTCTCGTGGCTCTCTCCTTTCTGGAACTCGAGCGGCAGAACCCCCATGCCAATCAAATTGCTGCGGTGGATCCGTTCGAAGCTCTGTGCAATAACAGCTTTAACACCGAGAAGAGCAGCTCCTTTCGCAGCCCAGTCGCGCGAGCTCCCCATTCCATAATCTTTGCCTGCAAAGACGATGAGAGGAACTTTTCTTTTAGCATAAGCCTGGCACGCATCAAAGATCGTCTGCAGCTCGCCCTCTGGCATCAGCTTTGTGAAGCCCCCCTCTTTTCCATCTGCCATCTTGTTTTTGATGCGCACGTTGGCAAAAGTGCCGCGCATCATTACATGGTGATTCCCCCTACGGCTTCCATAGCTATTGAAATCGCTTTCTGGAACGCCGAGAGAGTGGAGATACTTCCCTGCAGGGGTGTTGCTGCTGAATAGACCCGCTGGAGAGATGTGATCTGTTGTAACCGAATCCCCAAACAGAGCAAGGCAGCGCATCTCTTTAAACTCGGTCTTCTTCGTCCCCTTCAGTTCGAAGCCTTCAAAATAGGGAGGGTTTTGTATGTATGTGCTCTTTGACTCCCAGGGAAACTGCGCGCCTTTAATCCCCTTAATCTCAGACCATACGGGGTTGTCTGTGAGAATATTTGAATAGCGCTTTTTGAAGATCTCAGGCTGAAGATACTTCTTAAGGAGGGCTTCGATCTCCTGCGATGTGGGCCAGATGTCGCGCAAAAAGACGGGCTTGCCCTGAGGATCCTTGCCTATCGGCTCTTTTTCAAAATCGATATCCACCCTTCCTGCGAGCGCAAATGCTACAACAAGCGGTGGAGACATAAGAAAGTTGGCCTTCACAGAGCTGTGAATGCGCGCTTCAAAGTTGCGATTTCCACTGAGTACGCTCGCTGCAATCAGATCGTGCTCTTTAACCGCGTTTTCTATCGTTTCATCCAGAGGACCGCTATTGCCGATGCACGTCGTGCAGCCGTAGGCGACAAGATCAAAACCCAGCTGGTCTAAATACTTCTGAAGGTCGGCATTTTTCAAGTAGTCGGTTACCACGCGGGAGCCTGGTGCCAGGCTCGTCTTTACCGTGTGGCTTACGGTTAACCCCTTTTCAACCGCCTTTTTCGCTACCAGCCCTGCAGCTAGCATGACAGAAGGGTTGCTCGTATTTGTGCAGCTTGTAATCGCCGCAATCACCACCGATCCATGAGTCAAGACCGCATTGCAAGGGGCTGCCTCAGAATATCCCGGATTTACAACCGCTTCGGTAAAAGGCCGGTTGGCGACCATCTCATCCTCGCTCCATGTCGCCCTGTTCTCGATAGAGGATTTACCACCTGCGTCGTGATGAAATTTTAAAGTAAAAGAGCCATCGCTATGCATGGAGACCACTGGCCACTGCTTCTCATCGCCCTTCTCATATCCACCCTCAGAGACTGGCTTTTTTAAAAGCTCTCTAAACTTGGATTTTAGATTGGGAAGCGGAATGCGATCCTGCGGACGTTTAGGCCCCGAAACGGAAGGGACGATATCGGAGAGATTCAGATCCAGAGACTTTGTAAAATCCACTTCACCTTTTTTTGGAATTCCAAAGAGCCCTTGAGCTGAGAGGTACTCTTTAACAAGCGCGATTGATTTCTCATCTCTTCCCGTCATGCGCAAATAGTCCAGCGTCTTCTCATCGACAGGGAAGAAGCCGATCGTTGCGCCATACTCAGGAGCCATGTTGCCGATCGTCGCTCTATCTGCAACAGTTAAGTTGCTCGCCCCCTCTCCGTAGAACTCGACAAACTTATCTACCACATTCTCTTTGCGCAGCATCTCTGTGATGCGCAGTGTTAGATCTGTCGCTGTCACACCCTCTTTTAGCTTTCCAGAAAGGTGCACGCCGATAACTTCAGGCGTTGGAATCGTAACAGGCTGTCCCAGCATCGCCGATTGTGCTTCGATCCCGCCAACACCCCACCCCACAACGCCCAATCCATTAATCATCGTCGTGTGAGAGTCGGTTCCGACGAGCGTATCGGGATAGAGAAGCGTTCCATCCTTACTCTTTTTCTGAATCACCACTGACGCAAAATACTCGAGATTCACCTGGTGGCAGATGCCGATGCCAGGAGGCACCACTCCAAAAGATTCAAACGCCTGCTGTCCCCACTTCAGAAAAGAGTAGCGCTCTCCATTGCGATCGAACTCTATCTTGAGGTTATAGAGAAATGCGTCTTCTTTTCCGGCGCGGTCTACCTGCACCGAGTGGTCGACGACGAGATCGACAGGAACTTGCGGCTCGATTATCGCAGCATCAAAACCCTTTTTCGCTGCAGCATCGCGCATCGCAGCGAGATCCACAACGAGAGGCACTCCCGTAAAATCCTGCAGAAGCACGCGTGCCACAATAAAAGGAACACCACCACTCTGCTTTTTAGTCGGACTCCACTTTGCTAGAGACTCTACATCCTCTTTCCGCACCAGCTTCTCATCGCAGTTGCGCAGCAGCGACTCGAGCATCACCCGAATCGAAACGGGCAGGCGAGAGATCTTCCCAAGACCCTGCTCCTCAAGAGCCGAGAGAGCATAGTAGTGGGCCTGCTTGTCGCTTTTCAGAGATCTCAGAGCGTTGAACGGATTTCTAGATGGATTCATACTTTCCTTCATGATGGGTTTGAAGAGAGACCGATGTTTCTGTGGTAAGCGCCCTTGACGTTGCGCGACTGCAGAGTGCGGGAGTAGGCGAGGATTGCAACCCCCTTCTCCACGTGATCTGCCATGTATTTCTCGTAGACGAACTCCGAGCTCTTCTTGGTCTTAATTCCATCCGCATTCAGCGGAAGATCAGAGATAAGAAGAAGAGATCCGAGCGTGAACTTGCGCTTGTAACTTGCGGCAAAGAGGGTTGCGCACTCCATCTCGATCGCTTGAGCTTTTGTCATTTTTAGCCGCGTTTTGAACTCCTCGTTAAACTCCCAGAAGCGCATGTTTGTAGTAAACGTGATGCCGATGTGGTAGGGAGTCTTCTGCTCATCCAACACATTTGTCACCGCCTTCTGCATCAAGAAGTTTGCAAGAGCTGGCACCTCTGGGGGGAAGTAGAAATCGGAGGTCCCCTCTCCTCGAATGCTCGCTACCGGCACGAGGTAGTCGCCCACCTTGTAGCGTCTGCGCAGACCGCCGCACATCCCCAGAAGAAGACTCGACTTGATCGGAAGAAATGAGCAGAGATCTACAACGAGCGCTGCTGCTGGAGAGCCGATCTTAAAATCTAGAATGCTCACATCCTCTTCGGGACTGTGCGCGATTTTAAACATCGACCCTTCAATCACCTTCAGATTCCGCTTTTTGGCAAAGTAGTCGACGTAACGAGGGAAGTTGGTAAGGAGAAGATTGCTGCGAAACTCAGTGACGTTGCAACCCGCATAGCGTTCAAGTGTGTCTCTGGCAAACTGCTCTTCTCGAGGATCTAGCTGAATCATATTCTCTCTACTTTACTATAAAATACGCATCCTAACCGATGACCTCCCAAAAAGCAATCCAGCGTGTTTAAAGATTGAATAAAAAGAGTGTAAAAAATATATAAATAGCCAACGCTTCCACTATTTCTGCACTGCACTGAAAAATAAACCTCTCTCTCAGAAGTCCGAAGCGCCCAAGAAAGTCGTTGGACGAAAAAACTAAACGTGAGGAATGTGTTATGGCAGGCAAAGTAACAAGTGTTGCACCTGGTCAAGTACCAGCAGTTATCATCCAGATGCCGCAAGCTCCAGAGCAGCAACAACAAGGGCCAGCATCTGCACAAGGTGATGATTCATGGTTCGATTGCGACTGCATCACCAGCCTTGTTGGACGTGTTGCACAGTACTGGCGAGAGATCCCCATCGTCGCAGCAACAGTCTACCTCATCATCTGTGCAGTTGAAGCACTCTTCTCAGGAGCTCTCTTCTCTGCGCTAGGACTTGCATTCTGCGCAACCGTCCTCCTCTTTGCCCTCGATTCCATCGGAGCGCAGCGCCTAGTGCAGCAACTACAATCTGCAAATGCTGAACTCAGATCTCAAGTCGATCGCGTACATAGTGTCGCTGGAAGATTTGAAACTGTGCTTCCAGGATTCCAGGAAGAGATTCAAAAACTCGCCCATGAAAATACTAACCTCGCAACAACGAGAGAAGCTGGCGACCTCTTGGCTACGCGATTTGAACAGATCGCAGGAAGAATTGAAGCGATGATGGCGCAACCAGCGTATCAACGACTCCTTGATTCTGTATCAGCTCTCGAACAACAAAAAGGTCATCTTGAAGGAGCTATTGGAGCACTCCAGAGACAGGTCGTACAGCAGCAGGCAGCAACCGACAGCTTGACCGCAGCTTCTGCAGTTGCTTCTGGCGTACTCACAAGCGCAGCGTCGCACATTGCAACACACGAACTTCCCCTAGCTGCTCTTATGGGGAGAGGAGCTCTCTTCCCATCTCAACAAAGAACATCTGCTGGAATTGTTACATGAGCGGAGCTGCTAGTAGAGTTGGCGCGGGCGCAGGCGGCGCAGGTCATCTAAGTCTAGATGTTCTTCCGGCAGCGGCGCCAGCCGCTGCCGCTGCTGCTCCAGTGGGTGCAGCCCCATCTAGATGGACCTGGACCCGTTATGATCTAGCTTTCGGAATGAGTGAAACGCTAACAGCTGCAGGATTCGTCTCCTCTTTTTTTAGCGGCTCTTCGTTTGCACCCTATTTTGAAGCTGGCCTTGCGCTTGTCGAAGTCTGTCTAGTTATAGGTCATGTGAAGCAGAGAAATAGCCACCAGATAACACGGCAGTTAGTTGCGGATATGGGCACACGCGCCACTCAAATAGAAAAACTCACAGACGAAAATAGATCGCTTCTAGAGCGGATCGAGCAGCAGACAGTACGCTGGCATGATGATGGCGCAGCAATTGGCAAAGAGACCAAGGATATGGCTGCTGGGGTTGCAAAGGTTATCGCCGACTCATCACACTCCTTTCACGATGAGAATTCTCACTTAAAAGACAATACGAATACCCTTCAGAAGATCGTCTCTTCTCAAGCTGCCCAGCTCAATACGCTGGGAGGAGATCTTGCAAAGTTTCAAGCTCAGATCTCAGAGCAGGGAAAGGCGAGCGCCTTTCTTCAAGCAGTTGTTGGGAAGCTCAGCGTGCAGATCCAGGCTAGCCAGCAAGAGAGCCAGAAGGTGGGCACCTTTACAATACAGATCGATTCGACGCTTGCCCAAGACCTTCAAAAAATTAACGAGCTGTCAACAAGCTCTTCACAGTTTTTTGAATCTGTAATGAGAGATGTAAGCGAGAAGAGCGCAGCTTTGGCAGCGATAGGAAAGACGCTGGAGGCTGCCGCTGGAGAAATTGCAAGAGCAGGCGACGCCTTCCATGCAGATACCACCGCCTTTGCCCAACTCCAAAAACAGCATACGGAGACTCAACAGAAGCTCGAAAGTACGCAAGGAGCATACGCCTCGCTCGTCGAAAACATGAAGAAAGAGAGAGAAGCTTTTGCGCAAGAGAGAGCCTCTCTTACAACTCTACTTGAGAACTCCAAGAGCGCAGGCGCCGACCTGCAAAAAATATCCGCAGAGGTCAAAAGCGCCGCTGCGGGATCTGCACCCCTACTCGCCGATGCAAAAAGTGCAACTGACGCTCTAAAAAAAGAAGCGGATTCCATAGACGCTCAGATCGCAGCTCTTAACAATGTATGATAGCAACCTCTCCTCGCTTTGATGCCTCCTCTCAGATTGCTAATCAGGCTCTCTTGGAGCTCCTCCCATGCGTGGGTTGCTGCGAGAGCTGCTTCGAATGGATAGACTGCATCTTGATGGCAACGGCAACAGTTCTAGCTGTCATCGGGGTCGCTCTTGCATTCTTCTCTGGCGCTCCCGAACTCGGCATGATCTGCGGCCTCATCGGCATTGTCACCGCCTACAAAACGGTAGTAGAGTGTCTGGATAGCGACGATAAAGAGATCGAAGTAGGAGCTGAAGTTCTTGAACACGCAACAGGGGATCTCGCAAGCGGAGCAAAAACACTCACTAAAGCACAGGCTATCTTTTCTAAGCAGCTAGCAGACTCCCAGAAAATTATTGATGGTTTGGAAAAATCAAAAAACAGCCTTGAAGCTTCTCTAAGCAGCGTAAGGGCCGAACTTCAAGCAAAGAGCAGTTCAGAAGGCTCTCTAAAAACACAAAATGACACTCTTGTGAAATCCGAAAGCGCTCTGCGCACGCAGCTTGAAGAGTTTCAGAAAGGCATGGAAGCTCTTAACAAGCTCTGTTCTGGCTATTCAGATCAGACAAGAGAGCTCATGTCAGAGATTGGGCTTTTGGGAAAAGAGAAAGAGAGCTTGGGACAGGCCACTACAAAACTCTCCGGTGAACGCGCGAGCTTCACAGCACTGGTTGACAAGGGTCAACAGGCACTTGCAGAGAAGATCCTCCTCGGACAGCAAGCGGCTCAGAAGATCCTCGCTCTCCTAAAAGATGAGAGAGCCTCCGCTGAAGCCGCCACTCAAAAATTAGCTGCTGCTGGCAAAGAGTTAGATAAAGATAGCGCCGAGCTGGAAGGGAGAGTGGCTCAACTAAAAGCTGTTGAAGCGGAGATCACTACAAAAACGGAGCAGCTCCAGAAACTCTCTGCAGATCTACAAGAACTCAGAAGCTCATTTGATCAAGCAGTAAAAAGCGTGCAGGAGCAGCAAGCTGCGCTTCATGCCTTGAGTGCAGAGACCGCCACCGCTCAAGCCAATTTAAACGCTACAACCCAGCTCCTAGATACAAAAAACCAGGAACTGGTCGCTGCCCAACGCGCCCTCACCGCAGAGCTAGAATCAGTTGCGGCAAAAAAAGAGCAGCTCAGCGCTACCTACGACGCAAAAATCAAAGAAAAGACCCAAGCACTGAGCGACCTCCTCGCAAAAATCAAAGCCGCCACCCCCACCTCCCAATCTTAAGAAAAAAGAAAAGAACGGGATCGGGCACCGGCACAGGCACGCACACGTTCACGAAAGAAGAGAGAGTCCGCTCTTTCCCCTTCGTAAACGTGCCCGTGCCCGCTCTTCTCCCCTCTCTTCCCGATTCCCGTTCCCCCTCCTTCGTAAACGTGCCCGTGTGCGTGCCCGTGCCCGCTCTTCTCCCCCCTCTTCCCGATTCCCCTCCCACCCCCTGCTCTTGAAGTTTATCCCCGCGCAAGGTAGAGTCTCCCCTTTATCACCATGAGGTTTTTATGGCACAACAAGTCGCCACAAATGAATTTAAGATGGGCATGAAGGTAGAGGTCGACGGAGAGCCCTACACTATCGTCGGGAATGAGTTTGTTAAGCCCGGCAAGGGCCAGCCCTTCAACCGCACAAAGTTAAAAAACCTCAAGACTGGAAGAGTCATCGAGCGCACCTTCAAATCCGGTGAGAAGCTGGATCTTGCAGACGTTCACGAGTCTAAAATGCGCATGCTCTACAAAGAGAGCGATGCTGTAGTCTTCATGGATGATCAGACCTTCGACCAGATCACCATCTCTCTAAAAATTATTGGAGAAAAAGCACAGTGGCTCATGGAAGAGATCATCTACGATGTGATCTTTTACAAGAACGAGCCGATAGATTTTAACCCGCCGACCTTCATGGAGATGACAGTCACCGAGACCGCTCCCGGCCTCCGCGGCGACACCTCAGGACGCGTCCTTAAACCTGCGACAACAGATAGCGGCGCCAAGATCCAAGTGCCTATCTTTGTCAACGAAGGCGACAAAATTAAAGTCGATACTCGTACCGGTGAATACGTCTCAAGAGTTTAAATTAAAAAATCTTCTTTTAAGAGACCGTGCGGCGATGCTAGCGCGGTCTCGTTCATTTTTCGCCCAAAGAGATGTTTTAGAGGTCGACTGTCCAGCCCTTAGCCTCTCCGCCTGTGTCGACACGCATATCGATGTGATGCAGGTCCAGGTAAAAGAGGGAGTTGTCGGCTACCTGCACACCTCTCCTGAATATGGGATGAAGCAGCTCCTCTCCCAAGGAATCGGCGACATCTACCAGCTAAGCCACGTCTTCCGCAAGGAGGAGGTCGGCCCCCTGCACCAGCCCGAATTCACCATGACAGAGTGGTACCGCTGCGGCTACACCTTCGAAGCGATGATCGAAGAGACCCTTGACTATATCCGTCTTTTTTTAGGAGATCAGCAAGCCCTCTATTTCGACTACCGCAAGCTGATCCTCACCCACGCAGGAATCGATTATGTAGATGCTACAGTAGAGCAGCTCATAGAGTGCGCCAAACAGCACAAGCTCGCCCTCTCTTTTGACACTCAGGAGTGGGACCGAGACACCCTGTTGCAGTGCCTGATGAGCTTTGTCATCGAACCGAAACTACCTAAAGATAAGCTCTCCGTTGTTCGAAACTATCCCGCATCTCAGGCAGCCCTTGCGCGCACCGAGATCTTGGATCGGGCCGAAGTGGCCAAACGTTTTGAAGTCTACTTCGATGGAATCGAGCTCGCCAATGGCTACCACGAGCTAACCGACCCGCTTGAGCAGCGCAGGCGCTTTGAAGCCTCTAACCGCGAGCGCCAGAAGATGGGAAAGGCTCCTCTTCCAGTCGACGAGCGCCTCCTTGAAGCTCTTGAGCGGGGCCTTCCCGACTGCTGCGGCGTTGCTGTCGGATTCGACCGCCTCCTCCTCTTAAAGCATCATAGTAGAGCCCTCACCGACATTCTCCCGCTCTCTATTGATAATATATGAGCAGAGAGCTTACTCTTCCCCTCGGTTAATTTTTTTATCTGGAGAGAGAGTCTATGGCACTGAAAAACACGATCGCCCTGATGAGAACTATTCTTGGAGAGATCTGCGAAGACCTCGACAAGGCTGAATCTGGCAATAGAGCTGCTTCACAAAGAGTGCGCACAGCTTCCGTTAAATTCGCAAAGACTTCCAAGACCTTCCGCAAAGAGTCCATTGCAGAAGAGAGAAAGGGCAAAACAAGTAAAAAATCTACTAAACCCAAAGCTGCAGCACCGAAAAAAGCGACAGCTAAGCTCCCTAGCAAAAAGAAGAAGTAGATAGGTGCAAGAGCAACACCCACTCTGTCCACATCTCGATTCTTGCGGCGGCTGCAGCACTCAAGCAACCGCCTACTCCGAGCAGCTCAAAAAAAAATCTGAGACGATCGAGCAGCTCTTCTCCGCACTCGGCCTCCTCGAAGGAGTCAAGCTTGATGAGATTATCCCCTGCCGGGATCCGTGGCGCTACCGCAACAAGATGGAGTTCTCCTTCTCGCAAAATAAGGCTCAGGACCACTTTCTGGGCCTCATGCTCAAGCGAAGCGGAAGACGCGTGCTCAACGTCGAAGAGTGCTACCTCACCTCCCCCTGGTTCACAAAAACATTAAATAGCGTTCGCGACTGGTGGAAGAGCACGCAGATCAAAGCCTACCACCCCTATGCGAACACCGGCTCGCTCCGCACCCTCACGCTCAGAGAGGGCAAGCGGACGCAGGATAAGATGGCGATTTTAACCGTGTCGGGACAGAGCGACTTTGCCCTCACAAAAGATCAGCTAGATGGGTTTGTAAACGCCGTAAAAAGAGTTGTTCCCGAAGAGGAGCAGATGCGCATCAGCATCTTTCTCAGAATTCAACAGATCCAGAAGGGGTCGCCAACCCAGTTTTTTGAGATGCTTCTCTCCGGCCCGGACCACATCACAGAGCGCCTAGAGATAGAGATCGAGGGGAAAAAGCGAATCTTCACATTTAAGATCAGCCCCACCTCCTTCTTTCAGCCCAACTCCCTGCAAGCGGAGATCCTCTACGGCCGCGCGCTTGAAATGTGCGCCGTTACCCCAGAGATGCATGTGCTTGATCTCTATTGCGGCACTGCAACCCTCGGAATGGTCTTTGCAGAGCGCGCGGGAAGAGTTACCGGAATCGAGTTAAACCCAGAAGCGACCTTTGATGCGGAGAGCAACCTAGAGCGCAATGGGACGAAAAATATGGAGATCCACTGCGGGGATGTCGGGAAGATCCTCAAAAGCTGGGAAGATCAAGCGCTCCACCCCGACCTTGTTATCGTCGATCCTCCACGAGCGGGCCTCGATCCCACCTCGATCGCGCAGATCCTCCGCCTTGCACCGAAAAAAATTCTATATGTCTCCTGTAATCCGGCCACACAAGCGCAAAATGTGAAGGTTTTTATAGAAAATGGATATAAGCTGCTTAAGCTCCAGCCAGTAGACCAGTTCCCTCATACACCCCATCTTGAGAGCATCGCCCTACTCAGTTTTCCTTGATTTCGAGCCCCTTTTCGGGCATGCTTGGGCAGTTAAAGCATTTTTCTAACAAGGAATTTTTATGAATAAAGTATTTGCATTTTGCCTCGGCCTTCCTGCGCTGATGTTCAGCACACTCCCCCTTTTCGCAGATGCAGCAGAAGCGCCCGCTCGTGAGAACAACTTCATGCAGACGCTAATCATGATTGGCATTGCACTCGTCTTCTTCTACTTCATCCTCTGGCGCCCAGAGCAGAAACGTCGCAAAGCGATGGAAAAACAGCGCAGCTCCCTGAAAAAGGGCGACCGCGTGACTGCAATGGGAATCGTTGGCACTGTATTTAAAGTCCAAGACGCCACCGTCATCCTGAAGATGGTCGACGGCGCAAAAATCGAAGTCCTCAAAGGCGCCATCACTGATGTTCAGGCTGGAACCGAGGAAGAGGAGTCGAAGCGCGTTGAACTCAACCCTAACGATTCAGACCGTTAAAAGTTTGTCTTTAAGAGCCGTATCTCTGCGCCCAGGTTAAGTAGTGCTGAACTTCAGCATGCTTTTTCTGGGTGTGCCAGAAACTCTCTGCACTCTGTCCATCTTGTTGGGCAGAGGCTGCCTTCTCCGCAGCAATAAACCATTTTTCTAGAGTAGCATCCTTTTTTCCAGCGTAGATGTTCGACTGAATCTTATCGACTAGACCCTGGTCACTACTGTTTAGCATCCCTAGAAGCTCATCGTTTCGCTTTCCTTTCAAGTCCGCTTTCTTATGTTTTTGCAGAAGCGCGATCTTCATCAGTTTTCTCGCGATGCGCTGTGCGGCATACTTAGCTGCCCAGTACTTCTCAAGAGCCTTTTGTCGCAGGCCTACTGTTCCTGGCTTGCTCTGGGTTCCAACGAACTCATCCTTGCTAACTCCTCCTCCCAGCACAACGACTGATTGGCAAGCTGGAGTGCCGCGGCGGCGTCTGAGTGCCTGATAGAGATCGTTCTCGCTAGCTATGCGCGCAGGATTTAATCCCTCTACATCCGTGAAGTTATAGAGGATGAACTGCGAGATATCGCGCCCTTCTACAGCTCGGCTTAAGTCTCCGAAGTCTCCACCCTGCAGGTTGCTGCGGTCGTAGAGCATCACTGTGACTCCAGGAGCCTGCTCCTTTTTCGAGAACTCCTCTAGAGAGACCATGCGAGGCTTCTCGCTTCCATTAAACTCGATAACCCACTTATTTCCTCGAACCTCTCGTCCCTCGAATTTCAAACCGGCATCCGTATGCGAGTCTTGGTAGACGAAGCGCACAGGTCTCTTCTCTTGAGCATAGAGCTCGCGCAGTTTACTGATGAGGGGGCCAAACTCTTTACTTTGGAAGCGCACACCCGGGAAGATTAGCTGTACAGCATCCTTCACCCCGCCTTTCTTATACAGAGCAGAGACGCACTGAGCTCCTAATTCTGGGGTAAGCTTTACCAGATGCTGCGTTGAGATATACTCGCAGCTTCCAATCGCCTCTTTGCGCTTCTCTGGAAGGGCAGCAAAGTAGCTCTCATTTTCTGTAGGAGCCTGATCAACTCCTGCCGTTTTCCACTTCACAACCTTTTCTTGAATCGCATCCGCCATCTTCTCCAAGCGGGCAATCTCTGCATGTGCAGCTCTCTCCTCAGAAGTAGAATCGACTTCAATTCCAGAAACCATCAGCTTATTCAGTTCCATTAGGGCGTCTCTGAACCTGTTCTGAAGCTTCTGAAGCGGTATATAAGTAGAAGTGTCTTTCTTTTGACTACGGCTCTGCTCTTCTCTTTTAAGCTGATCAAGCCCCAGCTGAATGGCTTTAAGCCTTGCATTGGAACTATCTCTCTTATTGATATCGGCATTTAAGATCACCCTGAGCTCTTCCTTGATCTCGGCTATATCTCCCTTCTTGAGTGCAACCAGGAGCGCGTCAATACGATCTCCGAATTTTTTTCGCTGTCCCTCTCCAAGAATAAATTGGGAAAGATGTTTAACCACATCATTTCTAACAGCGAGAATCTCATTATAAATATTCTGCACCGCTTGATGGAACGCCTTCAGCTTGATCTCAGCGATCTGCTCTTTTCTCTGATGAATCTCTATATTTAACTTTTCGAGCTGCTCGCTGTACCGCTTTAGCTGCTCTTGTTTAAACGCCTTCGTTCCATCTACAGGAATCACAGGCGTAGCTGTGATGAGAAGAGGGAAGACCTCTCTCTCTACTCCATCTTTCACAAGCAGAACTCTGCAGCTTAGCTCTTTATCAGGAGCCAGAAGGTGAGCCTCATCCACCAGGACGATATCGTTTAAGCTTGAAGCTGGAATACGCAAAACACCTTCAAACGTCTCAGGTGTGTGGCAGCGCATCCCTTCTATGCTATTTGCAAAGGGGCTGACAAAGTGAACAGTTCTCTTTTCAATGCCCATTCTAGGCAAGAGACGCATCATGAATTGCGCTGTGACAGTCTTTCCCTTTCCTGCTTCCGCAAAGATAGGAGATCCCTGTTCTGAGGTGTACAGATTATGTAATCCGCGCGCCCACTTCACCTGATCGGCAGTAAGCACACCGCCCTTAAAGTTGGGGTCTTCCTGCAGAGTGTTGAGGAGCTGAATCAATCTTTCTGCAGATTGACCATCCGTTTTTCCACGAGTGAGCCACTCCCAGTGGTGATGAGCGGCAGCAATAAACCCCGGCTTTGCGTTCTCGCACGCCTGGTAGTAGTAGAGCATTTTTGCAAGGTAGAGAAGCTCTCTTCCACCATGTTGTTTGAGTATGCGGTCGAGCAGCGGAGAAAACTTTCCTGTCCTTGCGCATTTTGCAATCTCTTGAAAGCAGGCGTTGATCTTATTTCCATCTGTGGGAGCAGTAAGCCCCGTAAGCTTTGCAATCCTTCCTACAACGTGCTTCTGGATGTTTTGCAGAACTCCGGTGCGTCCTCCCTCTCGGCGACCTTTATCAATAGCTGTTTGGATCTCCTCATCTGAGACAGGAGCAAGCGTGCTGGGAACAATCTCACCAGCAAATTTCGCGTGAGTCAGCACCTTATTCCACGTATTTAGATCGAGGCACTTACCAATCGCACCCATGATCTGCTCCTCTCTCTCTGCCAGTATAGTATCCCATCCAGCGCAATCTCTAGAATCTGCTGCAATATGGTCATACTTTGGATTCTGCCTTAGCTGTTCAATGAGAGAATAGGAGTTCTCTGGTTTATTTTTTCCATTTGGAACCCAGAGGGTTTTTGCGCCTTTGTCAAGATCTCTGAGTTCTCTGGTTAAGAGGTCAATGAAGAGAGATTCTATGATCGTCTTCTCTCCCTTTGAAGCAATAAGACCACGAGCCCATTCAATAAGTGCGTAGCCGCCCTCATTTCTTTTGCTCACTATTAACGCGCGTACTTCTTCTAACCCCTGCAGAGCGTTCGCAAGGTCCTTATCGGAGAGTGCCGAAAGAAGAGAGTGTCTTAATCTCTGCTCTTTTTTGCCTAATTTTTCACTCTCCATTGCTCGCTGAATCAGCCACTGTTTAAGTTTCGCCTTATCAATTTTTTGAGGTGACACAAGAGCGGTGTAGGTAGCGAGAGCGTAGATCTCTGAAGGCTTAGCACCTTCTGTAAGCGCCTTTGCGAGTTCTTCAGCTGCACGTGCGGCGAGTTCTGCTCTGGGGTTTGTGAGATATTGTGTTAGGTCGCCTCTGCGGATCGCATCGATCGCCTCTTCAATTGAGGGATCGGGCTTGTCGAGAGCTGCAACTTGAGCGGCAGCGGCGGCGGCTTGCGCCTTTTTGGCTGCTTCGGCTTCGGCAGTAGGATCTCTCTTCCTCTCAAGACGTTCTGGAGCACGAGCAGGAGGAGGAGAGATGACCTCTACAACCTTCTCACCGCATTTGGCATGTAGTGCTCTAAGAGCATTAAGCTCCGCCTCCAGCTGCTTAATGCGCGCTTGAGCCAGATCGTTTACTGACTTGATCGTATCTCTCTCTTTTTCAGCTTTTATTGCTCGAGCTTCAAGTGCTATTGCGCGATCTTCCGCTTGGGTTGCACGCACCTCCATCTCCGCTAGGCTCTCTTCTATAGCCGTTTTATCTCTTACGGCTTGTGCAAGTTGTCGTGTTAAATTACCGACTTTAATTGTGAGCTCTTGTTGGGCGGCTGCATGTTGCTCCTGGGCAGTAGCAAGTTCCTGCTTCGCAGCGGCAGCTTCCTCTGTAGCAACCTGAAGTTGAGTGCGAAGTTCTCTTTGCCCCTGTAAAGCCTCATCCGCTATTGCACTCATTTCTGCTAGTTCTTTTGTAATTTCGACAACTCTTCTCTCGACAATCAGCTTCTCAGCTGCGACTTCTGCAGCCTGAGCTGTAGCGGCTCTAAGTTGATTGTTAAGGGTTTCATTTGTTTCACCAGCTGCTGCTGCTTGCGCTTGAGCCTCTGACAGCTGCTGTTGAAGACTAGCTACTTTTTGCTGTGCTTCCTCAACGCGGCGGTTTAGCTGTTCTAAGCCTTCGTGATATTGCCCAGCGCGCTCTACTGCCATTTGACGTTCAGTAGCAAGGTCATCAGTCGCTGCTTGAAGTCGTGCTTCTACGGCAAGCTTCTGCTGCGTAGCTGTAGCTGTCGCAGCTTCTGCATCAGCAATAGACTTTCTTAGCTGTGTGCGCTCTTGTGCGAATGCCGCTTGAGCCTGGGTTAACTCTGTTTGAAGCCTCTCAGCTCTTGCATGTGCATCCTGAGCGGTTTTCGTAAGTGTTGCTAGTTCTGCTTGATATTGAGCACACTGCTCTGTGAGCTGAGTAATTTGTGCCTGTTTCTCACCACCTGACGCTGCTGCGGCTGCGAGTTGTGCTGTAGCCGTTTGAAGTTGTGCTTGAACCTCAGCCTTTTCCTTGGCGACTGCTGCTACTGTAGCTTGCGCTTGTTCGATACCTTGTTGAAGTTGGCCGATCTCTCCCTCAGACGCTTTTCGAACAGCAGCGAGCTCAGCCTGAAGCTGTACCGCTTTTGCGTGTTCATCCTGAGCTGCTTGTCCGAGTCTTCCAATCTCTGCTTTTGCTGTATCTGCTGCGGCTGTATGCGCTCGCTGCGCAGTTTCTAATTCTGTTCTAAGCTGGGCGGCTGCGGCTCTGGCATCATCAATATCTTGTGTAAGCCGTGTGCGCTCTTGTGCGAATGCCACTTGAGCCTGGGTTAACTCTGTTTGAAGCCCATCAGCTCTTGCATGTGCATCCTGAGCGGTTTTCGTAAGTGTTGCTAGTTCTGCTCGGTATTTTTCGCACTGTGCTGTGAGCTGAGTAATCTGTGCCTGTTTCTCACCACCTGACGCTGATGCGGCTGCGAGTTGTTGCGTCGCGGCTTCCAGTTGTGCTTGAACGGCAGCCTTTTCCTGAGCAGCTGCTGCTACTGCAGCTCGTGCTTGTTCAACACCTTGTTGAAGTTGGCCGATCTCTCCCTCAGACGCTTTTTGAACAGCAGCGAGCTCAGCCTGAAGCTGTACCGCTTTTGCGTGTTCATCCTGAGCTGCTTGTCCGAGTCTTCCAATCTCCGTTTTTGCTATAGCAGCAGCTTCTGCATGGGCTTTCTGCGCGGCTTCTAGCTTTTGCGCTACTGCATCTCTTTGTCCTACTAATTCAGCTGCGGCAGCCGCTGCTTGGGCAGCAGCATGTTTAAGCTGCTCAATCTCTTTTAATGATGCTTGCTGAGCCTGTTGCACCGCCGCAATTTCTGTGCGAACAGCTGCTTCTCTTGCTTGCGCTTCTAGAAGTTGCGCAGCTAGTTCTTTAAGTTGACCTTCAACAGCTGCTTTATCTCTACTGAGAGTTGAAGCAGCTCCAGATGCCGCCTCAAATTGCTCTTTCGCTGCAGCTAGCTGCGCTTGTAAAGTTCCTGTAAGGGCAGTAGCAGCCCGCGCTTCTTGATCTAATCTTGTTAATGTTGCTCGATGATCAGCAGCTGCAGCCTGAGATGCCTGCTGTGCAGCGGCAAGTTCAGCTTCTCTGGCTTGAACTGCGCTCTCAGCCTGTGTTGCTCTTTCAGTGAGAGCTCCAATCTGCGCTCTGCTCTGATCCAGTTCTGCGGCGAGCTTTGCCTGCTCTTCTTGTGAAGGGAGAAGTCTTGCTCTAACAGAGGGCTGCCTTCCACCCGCTCCACCTGCGCCTGTTCCACGGGGGGAGTCGCTCCCGCTAAAAAGCTTACGGCGAGTTCCACCGGAAGATGAGCCGGCTGAACCACTACGTTTAGCAGCAGCGGCTCTTGCAAGAATGCGCCTACAAATGTCTTGGACTTTCTTCGGCAATTCTTCCATTTTCTTTTTAAAGATGCGGTTTCCCTCCTCATCTTTAATGGATAGCCCAGTTGGTTTGATCCCAATTTTAAGTTTTGCGTTCTCAGGAAGTGCCGTTCCTAGAGCCTCAATTAATTCGCTCTCCTCATCGCGAATCTCATCATCTGCTTTAAAAGCAGGAGAGCCTCTAACCGTTGTATTGAGAATTTTTGCCGGCGTAGAAATATTATTAGTTGATGTCATAATTACACTCTTATTAGATTTTCAAATAATTATAGTATAATTTTATTAAAATGTCAAAATAAATTTATAATTTAACATTGAGCTCTAAATTACTAATAATCAGTGAAATTCTTGCAAGAAACTCTCCTATAGCCCACCCTTACAGGTCTATGACTCTAAGAAAAATACAAGGCTGGTTTTTAGCCCTTCTTCTCCTCTCCGCTGGGCTCGGGGCTGAGGAGCCCTCTGCCCTCTACCTCAGCTGGACGAGGGACCCCACCTCTACGATGGTGATCCGCTGGCACACCTCCAA
This sequence comes from Chlamydiales bacterium, assembly GCA_016185065.1. Lineage (NCBI taxonomy): Bacteria > Pseudomonadati > Chlamydiota > Chlamydiia > Chlamydiales > Chlamydiales bacterium. The sequence goes on along the minus strand of JACPOL010000005.1, from coordinate 13,206 downwards.
GAAGGATCGAGAGACGGAGGTCTCCTACCAGAAGGAGGGAGAGAAGACGTGGAAGAAGAGAGAGGGAACAGCAGCCCTTCTTCAGAAGAGCTCGCTCCTCATCCACTCAACGGAACTCACTGATCTTGAGGAGGATACAACTTACCTCTTCAAAGTTGGCGAAGAGGAGACAACCTACAAGTTCCGCACCTGCCCCAAGAGCCTTAAAAGACCCCTCCGCTTTGCAGTGGCTGGAGACGCCTACTTCTACCTCTACCTCCTCCGCAAGATGAACACTCAGATCGCCGCCGCAGACCCCGACTTTGTAGTCGTGGGAGGCGATATCGCCTACGCCCATGGGCATAAGTCCCTCTTCAAAGGAAGGGATTGGGAGGCGAAACGCTGGGGCACCTTTCTGCAAGAGTGGCAGAAGCAGATGGTGACCTCCGATGGACGCCTGATTCCAATGGTCGTCGTCGTGGGCAACCATGACGTCAAATCTCGCCAGATCGGCGGCGCCTTCTACCAGCTCTTTCCCTTTCCCCAGGAGAACATCCCTTACAGAACGCTCGATTTCGGCTCCTATTTTAGCCTTTTTCTTCTCGATACAAACCACACCTATCCCATTGATGGTGAGCAGTCTAAGTGGCTTGATTCAGCGCTTTCTGCCCGCATGGATGTGCCCTTCAAAATCCCCGTCTACCATGTAGCCGCCTACCCCTCTGTCTACCAGTATGAAGGGAGCGTCCCCACAAAGATCCGCTCTACCTGGGTTCCTCTCTTCGAAAAGTATGGGGTAAAACTCGCCTTCGAAAATCATAACCACGCCTACAAGAGATCCCACCCGATTAAAGCGGGCAAGATCGACCCTGAGGGGATCACCTACTTGGGAGATGGGGCTTGGGGGGTCTCTCCGAGAAAGCCTCGTCCTCTGGCCAGCAGCTGGTACCTAGCAAAGGCGGCTCAGCTCGACTGCTTCTGGTTGATTACTCTTGGCCAAGAAGGGTATACAGTTAGATCATACGATGAAGAGGGGTCCCTCATTGAAGAGCTTCCCTCGCCGAGAAAATCCCTATGAAAAAGCTTCTCGCCGCTACTTTTGTTATTCTCGGTGTGGCCATCTTCTCCCTCTGGCAAAAAGGGGAGGGCTCCCCCTCTGCCCTCTACCTCACCTGGCTGCACGATCCTGCGACGACGATGACCGTGCAGTGGCATAGCGAAAAAGAAGAGCAGCCACGCGTCTATTATAAGAGCGAGAGCGAGGGCTCCTGGCACGAGGCATGTGGAGCGGCGCACGTCGTGGGACAAGCGACGCTCATCTGGGGAGATCTGCGCGTGAATACGGTTGAGCTCACCCAGTTAAATCCCGATACCGTCTACGCCTTTCGCCTCGGAGAGAGCGAAGAGATCTACCGCTTTAGAACCATGCCCCAAAATCCAACGCGGCCGATCCATTTTGTGGTGGGTGGAGATGTCTATCAAGATGAGATTCTACTGCTCAAAAAGATGAATAGCCAGGTGGCGAAGATGGATCCCGATTTCATCGTGATCGGAGGCGACATCGCCTACGCCCGCGGCAGAAACTACCTTTTCAAAGGACGCTACTTCGAAATCAAACGCTGGAAGACCTTCTTTACTGCTTGGAAAGAGCAGATGGCAACCTCCGATGGAAGGCTCATTCCGCTCGTTGTTGCTATCGGAAACCACGACCTAGAGAGCACCCATCCGAATCCGCGTGTAAAACCCGTTCTCTTCTACGAGTTCTTTGCAATGAGCGAGCCCTACACCTCTTACCGCACCCTAAACTATGGCAGCTACCTCAGCCTCACACTTCTAGACACAGGACACACCTATCCGATCCGAGGCGAGCAGACGAGCTGGTTAGAAAATACGCTGAAAGCAAACGAAAAGATGCAGCACAAGATGGCGGTCTATCACGTTTCGGCCTACCCTTCGGTTTACAATTACGACAAGGGCAACCGAAAGCAGATCCGCAGATACTGGACCCCCCTCTTCGATCAGTATGGCGTAAAGACAGTGTTTGAACACCACGACCACGCCTTCAAACGGACACACAGATTGAAGCAGGGAAAGATAGATCCAGACGGCACCCTCTATTTTGGCGACGGCGCCTGGGCAGTGAATCTCCGCACTCCCAACCCAGCAGATAAGCTCTGGTACCTAGCAAAGACCGACTCTCGCAACTTCGTCTACCTCGTCTCTCTAGATGGCCCCGTTGGCGTCGTCCAAGCGATCGACAACGAGGGCACTATCTTCGACGAAACCCACCTCACTTCTCAATGAGTTGCTCTAGGACGCTACTTGAGCGAGAGACAAAATCGGCAAGAGCTGTCGGCTCGAGCTCTTTTTGCGACAGAAGCGACAGGTCGTAGACGTGGCGCACCATCTGCTTGGCAAGATCCGGCTGCTTACTCTGCATCGCATAGATTGAAGAGATCAGCTTGCTATTTGTATTCACTACAAAAGTCTTCTTGTCTGTCAGGGCAAAAGGAAGGCTCTGACCCGTCAGAGCCATGTAGTCGCGCATGCGCCTTGCCTCCTCATCAAGCACGATGAATGCAGGAAGGGTATCAGAGGTTAAACTCTTCGCTTCCACCTCAACCTTTTCAAGCCCGAGAGAGGCGCGAATGAAGTCGGCGATCCTTCCCGCTTGAGTCTTCCCATCGGCATCAAGGAGCGTCTTCTCTCTCGAAGAGTCGAGAGTTGCAGCTTCGATCGCTCCGTCAAGACGTTGAAATTTTGCAGAAGAGAGCTTGTTTTCCAAAGTATTCATGAGGGCTGTATCCACAGGAGATGTGGCATAGAGAACCTCATGTCCTTTGTAGAGTTCAAGCAGATATGATGGGGTCTTCTCCTCCGTTGTATAGAAGATCTTCTCCTTCGTCTTCTCTCGATTGCGCTCTAAATACTCTTCGGCTGTTGTCCACTCCCCCTCTGTGTTCTTCCAGATGAGAGCACCCTTAACGCGCTCGTAGAACTTCTCATCCTGCACAGCGCCGAGCTTCACGATCAGCTCGATATCGGGCCAAGCCTCTTGGAACTTGACCTTCTCCGTTAGATGGAGGCTAGTTAAACGATCGGAGACCTTTTTAGAGATGTGAGAGGCCAGCTGCCGCACCGTCTTATCCATCTGCAGCGTGCTTCTGGAGACGTTAAGCGGGATGTCTGCGCTATCAAGCGCTCCCTGAAGAACAGCGAGATACTCTGGGATCAGATCCTTGCAGTTATCCGAGACAAAAACGCGGTTGCAGAAGAGCTTAATATTTGCGCGGTTCCAATCAAATCTGCGCTGGACTCTTGGGAAGTAGAGGATCCCCTTCAGGTTGAAAGGGTAGTCGACATTCAAGTGGATCCAGAAGATCGGATCCGGCTCTTGAGGATAGAGATCCCTGTAGAAATCGAGATACTCCTTGTCGGTGCACTCGGAGGCGTTTTTCAACCAGAGAGGATCTTTGTGGTTGATCTTCTCTCCATTGAGGTAGATCGGGAAGGGAAGAAACGCGCAGTACTGCTTCAAGATCTGTTTAATCTTGCTCTCTTCCAAAAACTCATCGCTATCTTTATCGATAAAAAGCGTGATCTCTGTTCCGCGTTCTGCTCTCTCACCTTGCGCAACCGAATACTCTGAAGAGCCATCGCACGACCAGAGCACAGCTGCAGATGAGGGACGATAAGAAAGGGTGTCGATCTCCACTTTTGTCGAAACCATGTAGGCCGAGTAGAAACCGAGCCCGAAGTGGCCGATAATCTGGTCCTGCTCGTTCTGACTCTTATACTTGTCTAGAAACTCCTCAGCTCCGGAGAAGGCGATCTGGGAGATATACTTCTCCACCTCCTCTTCGCTCATCCCAATACCAGTATCTACAAATTTCAGCGTGTGCCCCTCTTTGTCGATGATGAGGTCGATGCGCAGAGACTCCTCTGAAAACTCCGCCTCTCCCCTCTCTCGCAGAATGCGCAGTTTGTGCAGGGCGTCGCACGAGTTAGAAATCAGCTCTCTGACAAAAATATCCTTATCGCTATAAAGCCATTTTTTGATGATCGGAAGAAGATTTTCCGTGTGGATCTTGAGTTTTCCCATCTTTAATGCTCCTTCTTGTAGTATAGGAAATCATGCGTAGATAAAAGGTTTTGAGTCAAGTTATGAGAGTCATTGCAGCTCAATTAAATCCAACCGTTGGCGATCTTGAAGAAAATACTAAAAAAATTCTTCAAACGATCGAACGCGCGCGGGCCCAAAAGGCCGACCTCCTCATCTTCCCCGAGATGAGCATCTGCGGCTATCCGCCTGAAGACCTCCTCCTCCATTCCGCATTCATAGATCAGGTGCAGGAGTGCCTCGAAAAGATCATCAAGGCCTCATCGAAGCTGATGCTCATCGTAGGCCTCGTAAGATGGGCGCCCAAAGATGCGGAGAAGCCTCTCTACAACAGCGCTGCTATTATCGAAGATGGCAAACTCCTCGGCTACGAGGATAAGTGCCTGCTTCCCACCTACGACGTCTTCGACGAGAGGCGCTACTTTCAGCCAGGATCATCTCTTCAAACATGGACGTGCAAGGGGAAGAAGATCGCCGTGATGATCTGCGAAGATATCTGGCAGCACTCCGGTTTTGTCGATCTCACGCGCTATTCGAAGGATCCCGTCCTCGACATCCTTCCCTCTAAACCCGACCTTCTTGTCAACATCTCCGCCTCTCCCTACCAGTATCAGAAACCCGACGTCCGCATTCAAGTCTGCGCCAAGAGCGCCAAGACGCTCCAGTGCCCCGTCATTCTCTGCTGCCAGGTTGGAGGCAATGATCAGCTGATCTTCGATGGATACAGCATCTGCGTCGACAGAGATGGCAAACTCAGGCAGATCGCTGCGGGATTTAAAGAGGAGGAGATGCTCATCGACTTCGACGCGCTCCCTCCCGCTTTTACTTTTTCTTATGACGCGATGGGCGATCTCTATGAGGCCCTCGTTCTCGGAACGCGCGACTACTTTCACAAGTCGGGATTTAAGAAGGGGTGCTTAGGCCTCTCTGGCGGCATCGACTCCGCACTCGTTGCCTGCATCGCAGCCGACGCACTCGGGAAAGAGAATGTGCTCGCCATCACAATGCCCTCCCGCTTCAGTTCAACCGGAAGCGTTACAGATTCACAAGAGCTCGCGCGCAGGCTCGATATCGAGCTCATTGAAGTTCCCATTGAAGGCCCTTTTGAAGCGTATTTAGAACTTCTCGAGCCCCTCTTCAAAGAGATGGGCAAACCAGATTTCGATGTTACTGAGGAGAACCTTCAAGCACGCGTGCGCGGAACGATCCTGATGTCGCTATCGAATAAATTCGGACACATCGTGCTCAGCACAGCTAACAAGAGCGAGATGAGCATGGGCTACTCGACCCTTTACGGCGATATGTGCGGAGGTCTTGCTGTGATTTCCGACGTCAGCAAGACGCAGATCTACGCACTCTGCAAGTGGCTCAATAGAAAGCAGGAGATCATCCCGCAAGCGATCATCGACAAGCCCCCCTCTGCCGAGCTCAGACCAGATCAAAAAGATAGCGACACACTCCCAGACTATGCAACTGTCGACGCCGTTCTGCAGGGCTACGTCGAAGAGTTCCTCTCACCAGAGGAGATCTCAAAGCGCTGGAAAATTCCTCTCGAGCTCGTCATCGATCTCATCCATCGCATCCACAGAGCCGAGTACAAGAGGCGCCAAGCCGCTCCTGGCATACGCGTCTCCAAGAAGGCCTTCCGCGTCGGCAGAGCCTACCCCATCGTCCAGCGCTGGATGTAAGATTTCAGCTGAGTTAAAATAATTTGTTGACGCTAATTTTGAGCGAGGCGATGAGTTGCTGGACTTGCAAAAGAGCCTTGTGGTACAATCGTTAATGTTGTTGATCCCGTGTATTTTGAACTGATTTTATGTCTGTTCTTGTTCCAGCGATTGGAAAAGCCCGAGTCAACTCCTAAAGGTGTGCGCCTCTCCCAGAAAAACGTTTTCGGGCCGGCTCACACGGAAGTAAGTATTTAGATCTTTAAGGAGATTTTTTTTAGTATGAATCAAGCAGCAAACAAAAAACTTTATGTCGGAAGCCTTCCTTACAGCGTAACTGAAGAGGAGCTACACAACCTCTTTTCCGCTTATGGAAAGATTGAATCAGTCCGCATCATCACAGACAAATTTACTGGCCAGTCGAAAGGCTTTGGCTTCGTAGAAATGGCTGATGGCGATGAGGCTCAAAAGGCTATCGAAGCTATCAACGGCATGAAGTTAAACGGCCGTACACTCATCGTCAATGAAGCGCGCCCTGAGCAAAAAAGAGAGCGTTCATTCGGCGGCGGTGGTGGCGGTGGTGGCGAGCGCAGAGAGCGTCGCGGCAGCTGGTCTGGCGAAGGCAGAAGACAAGATCGCTTTTCACAAGAGTAGTAAGTAGTCCCTCTCTTCTTAGAGTTGGATGAAAAAAGCCGCTAGGGTTAACCCCCCTAGCGGCTTTTTTATTGCCTCAATCTAGCACATGCAAACAAAATCAAAATTTTAATTTAACAAAATACCAGCATTGTAAAAGAGGGCGAAAAATGTTATTATAGAGGGCCTCAATAAAACGATCTACTCGCTGCTCTCTTCGGACCGTTTTGAAGAAGCAGTAAAATTTTAAACTAAAATCTTTAATTTACAGATTATTAAGCAATTGCATAAGAAAAATAATAATGCTATAATTGCATTACTTAATTAATCTAAATCAAAAACGAGGAAAGTATTATGGCAATGTCAGCATTAGGCGATCACTTAGCAACTCTCTCTTCTCAGCCTACAGGCGCTCAAGTAACAGGCATTGAGTTTGAGCCGGGAACCATCCTCGTTACCCGCCCCCTTCACGAACTCTTGGCACACGTCTCAAACTGCGAGCTTCCTTCTTGGACTCTACTCGCTCGCACCGTCTCCGTTCTGTTCATGGCGATCTTCCGCTGGCACTTCTGCGATAACGTACTCCTTGAGCGCGCAGAGAAAATCGTACATAGTATCGATGGACGAGTAGAGATCATTAAAGCTACAGACACCCGTGTGGATTCACTCATCGGCGACCACTTCTCCCCAGTATTCACGCCTCAAGACCTAAGCGACTTCAACCAGCGCTTCCCGCACATGCTCGACTCTTCCCTACAGCTTAAACCCAAAACCACTGATACCCTTCCAGATCCTCAGACACCTCACCCTTCCGGCATCTGGCAGCCTCTCAATCAGAAGCATCCCGCGCATGTTCCGCTATTCGATGCCTACACTGAGATCACCCCTCAGACCGTGAGCGACTACTTCAGAAACTTTGCAAACACGGCAATCACAAGCCACGCAGAGGGCAATACGATCTACTCACTCCTCACCTCTGAGAACTTAGTAGTAGCGCAGGGCTAAAATTGCAAGATTATGACAGCAGAGATCAGCTTCCTTAGCGCCGCTGAGAAACTCACTCTTCACACCTACTTTTTTGAACAAGAGCTGGGTTGTGAGGAGTATACCCCTATTAGCCGAGTGGTGGCAGCTGCGCTTCTCTCTGTAAGTGCTGCACTGGATATCGCCTTCCACACCACCATGATCTTTCCAACGTGTGTTTATGCGTTGGGAAAGAGCCTCCTATGCTGTGAATTGGACTTTGTGCTGCCCTGGCAGCATCTCCAAAGAGTGCGCAATGCGGTAGCCCCTCTTCTACTGGGCAGCGTCTTTGGTCTGATACACCCCTTTGCTGGCTTTGCCGTCTCCGAACCGGTGGATAAACACGCAGTAGTCGGAATGCTCTCTTCCAATACATCCTGCCGCTTTACAACACCGTGCAGCCCCATCCAGAGCTTGTCTATTGTTGAAACGATCGCAAGAGGACACCAGACCAGCGAAGTAGCTGGTGTGAGACATCAGATTTATTCAGACGAGTGTATCGAAAGCATCCGCTTTGCCAGAGAGTTTGAAGGATCCCTTGAATCGTTACAGGCGCAAGAGTTCATCCACAAGATCACCAATCTTACTCTGCTTGCAACGGGCTATCTTGTTAAAGAGATCCGCGGGGAGTACCAGTATGAGGCTGTAACAAGAGAGGTTCTAATTAGATGTGCAGTTCTTTTAATGCCGATCCTTGCGACGATTGATCTGACTTTTGCGATGCTCCTTCACCTCTTCCTCCTAGCCACAGGCGTCATACAATTTATCTCTGGACGCGGACCAATTTACACAGAGATAACCACAAATCCTCTCATGCACCTATTCTTCCTGCTTCAGAACATCATGAAGGTAGTGGGAACGCTTGTCGCTACACTTGTAGGTATTGTTGAGCCAACTACAGGATTTAAAGTGGGCCTTTATATGGGAAGCCTCTTCTATTACATGCAGATGAGTTGCCTTATGAGCCAGCTGCAAGCAAAAATGGAGTCTTTACCGCTTAATGCTCGCTTTTTTATTCCGATCGTCTATGGAACTGAAAACTACTCGGCTCTATCGCTTCCCGTAGACAGCATGCATAAGACCTATCTAATCATCGAAAAAAAAGCCGGCGAGCTCTTTAACCTCTATTGGGTAAATAGAAGTAGTGTAAGTCAAAAAATCAATACAACCCTTGATCAAGCTATTACTGTTATTCGCCCCATGCTAGATGCGCGCTTTCCTTTTATGAACGTTGAAAAGACCTTCAACTCCTATCCCATTAAAGGCGACAAGCCAGTTCTTCCTGAAAATATACCTTATCCTATGAATCCCAACCTTGCTAGCCAAGGAAATCATACAAACTGCGTCGTATCCAACCTCTTCGCCACCTTTGAAACTCTAGACCGTTTGCAAGGCTCTTCAGTGGATACAACGGAGGAGCGCTACCGCGTTACTCGCGAGGCGTTAATGCACGATTATAGCTTCTACAGAGATGCCTTCTTCCCGTTTAGGATTGATTTCAACTATCTGCGTTCTGCAGAAACTCGAAACGCCTCTCTTACCGAAATCTGGGAAGCGTTCGAACAGAAGCCTAACGCAGCCATCTAAAAAAAAGAGCGCTCGGAGAAGAAATGGACATTAATGGACGAAAATGGACAGGAAACGGACGAGAACGGACACGCGCTAAAAAAAGAATTCTTTCTCTCCCTCTTGCCCGCCTGTCCATTTCTTGCACGTTTTCCTCCCTTCCTTGCTTTTTGCACTGTCCTGGCTTTTTTTTGAGCAGAATCGTCAGTAAAAATCTCAAAAAAATCGGCTGAACGGTACTTTTGCAATCACCTCTCCAGGGATTTCGCTACACTCAATCAAAGAAATCCGTTAAGCGATAGAAAGAGAATTCTTTCTCCAGCGCGTGTCCATTTTCGTCCGTTTATGTCCCTTCTTTTCCGCGCGCGAAAAATGCGGGCAAAAAAAAACCCTAGCTGAGTAACAGCTAGGGTTGGAAAAAAAATCTTGGCGACGTCCTACTCTTCCACACTCTTGTGTCTCTGAACTCCATCAGCAGCATCTTGATTGCCGCTTCCTTGATCTTTTTCTCTGCCTCTGCGTCGCGACATCTCACCGATGCCACTAGGCATCGCTTTCGCTGCCGCTCCTTGATCCAGAAAAAAATCTCAAGAAATCGTCTAATCAATCTGCTACTGATGAAATTCTGGGTACCATCGGGGCAAAAAAAAACCCTAGCTGAGTAACAGCTAGGGTTGGAAAAAAAATCTTGGCGACGTCCTACTCTTCCACACTCTTGTGTGTAGTACCATCGGCGATGAAGGTCTTGACTTCTGAGTTCGGGATGGGATCAGGTATTTCCCCTTCTCTATGGTCACCAAGAAAAATCTAGATAAGTGTTTGTCCTATTAAAACCGCATTCATTGACAAAAAAAGGCGCTTGAAAGAGCTGTCCTTCACCAATTGGTGGTTAGGTCAGACGCAGATTATCACTGGCGAATCTCCTATCAATTTAGGAGATAAGCCAGCGATATAAAGAAAAAAAATCAAGCCGATGGACTCATTAGTATTGGTTAGCTAAACACATTACTGTGCTTACACATCCAACCTATCAAACCGGTAGTCTTCCGGTAGTCTCATAGGGATACATTATCTTGAAGGAGGCTTGGCGTTTAGATGCTTTCAACGCTTATCCTTTCCGAACATAGCTACCCGGCGGTGCACTTGGCAGTACAACCGGAACACCATTGGTTCGTCCACTCTTGGGACCTTCTCCAGCCCCAGGATGCGATGAGTCGACATCGAGGTGCCAAACCGCCACGTCGATATGAACTCTTGGTGGCGATAAGCCTGTTATCCCCGGAGTACCTTTTATCCGTTAAGCGACGGCGATTCCACTTTCCACCGCCGGCTCACTAAGCCCTACTTTCGTACCTGATTGACTTGTTGGTCTCTCAGTTAACTTGCCTTATACCTTTACGCTCTACTCGCGATTGCCAACCGCGATGAGGCAAGCTTGGGACTCCTCCGTTACTCTTTAGGAGGATACCGCCCCAGTCAAACTGCCCGTCTGACAGTGTCCAAATCCCAGTTTCATGGGACTTTGTTAGACTTCCGACTCCCCAAGACCAGTATTTCAACGGTGACTCCAAGAGCCCTAACGAGCCCTCTTCACAGTCTCCTGGTTATTCTACACATGGAAAGTCAGAAGCCAATATCAGAGTACAGTAAAGGTTCACGGGGTCTTTCCGTCTTGTTGCGGGTAAACGGCATCTTCACCGCTACTACAATTTCACCGAGTCTCTCGTTGAGACAGCGCCCAGATCGTTAGGCCATTCGTGCAGGTCGGAACTTACCCGACAAGGAATTTCGCTACCTTAGGACCGTTATAGTTACGGCCGCCATTCACCAGGGCTTAAATTCAGTGCTTTGCCCTTACGAGCTGACACCTCCTTTTGACCTTTTGGCATTGGGCAGGCTTCACACCATATACATCGTCTTAGACGACTTCGCATAGTGCTGTGTTTTTGTTAAACAGTCGCCTGGGCCATTTCTCTTCGACCTAACTTCGCACCTACAGTAAAGTAGTCACGAGATTAGGCCCCCCTTCTCCCGAAGTTACGGGGGTAGTTTGCAGAGTTCCTTAACGAGAGTTATCTCGCGCGCCTGAGAATATTCTTCACACCCACCTGTGTCGGTTTTGGTACGGTCACCATCGACGACTAGAGATTATTTCTTGGAAGCATCGCGCTACGTCATCGGTTCCCCCGAGGGTTCCCCTTGGCCACTACCAAGCATTATGCTAGCGGATTTTCCTACTAGCCTGCCCCATAGTGTCACGGACACATCCAATGGTCCGCACGCTTAACGTCCTTCGTCATCTCATTGCCATAGTCTTAGGTGGCGCAGGATTATTTAACCTGCTTCCCATCGCCTACGCTTTTCAGCCTTGGCTTAGGAACCGGCTAACCCAGGGAAGACGAGCTTTACCCTGGAAACCTTAGGTTTTCGGCGAGAGGGATTTTCACCCTCTTTATCGTTTACTCATGCCATGCATCCTCACTAGTATGCGCTCCAATACTCCTCACGGTATATCTTCGTTGCACATACTACGCTCTCCTACCGCGCATATCTTGCGATATGCACCCGTGATTTCGGCTCTATGCTTTAGTCCCGTATATTTTCGGCGCGAAGTCTCTCGATTGGTGAGCTGTTACGCACTCTTTAAATGATGGCTGCCTCTAAGCCAACATCCCAACTGTCTTTGAAACTTCACTTCCTTACTCACTTAGCATAGAATTTGGGGCCTTAATCGACGATCTGGGCTGTTCCCCTTTTGACTATGAAGCTTATCCCCCACAGTCTATCTCCCAGCTGCCCTTTCAGTATTCGGAGTTTGGTTCCCGTCGGTAAGGCGGTAAGCCTCCCTATTGGATCCAGTGCTCTACCCCTGAAAGAGTCTACACTGAGGTTAACCCTAAAGTTATTTCGAAGAGAACAAGATATCTCCAAGTTTGATTGGCCTTTCACCCCTATCCACAACTCATCCAAGGCTTTTTCAACAGACACTAGTTCGGACCTCCACAAGGTGTTACCCCTGTTTCATCCTGGTCATGGATAGATCACTTGGTTTCGTGTCTAAACTAAACGACTAAACGCGCTATTCACACTCGCTTTCGCTCCGGCTCCGGAACGTATGTCCCTTAACCTTGCCGTTTAGCTTAACTCGCTGGCTCATCATGCAAAAGGCACGCCGTCAGCCATTGCCCTAAAAGGGCCATAGGCCTTCGACCGTTTGTAAGCTGCTGATTTCAGGTTCTATTTCACTCCCCTAACAGGGGTTCTTTTCACCTTTCCCTCGCGGTACTGGTTCACTATCGGTTATCAACGAGTATTTAGCCTTAGAGGGTGGTCCCCCTAGATTCAGACCAGATTTCACGTGGCCAGTCTTACTCAGGTACCGATCTCGCTTTATTACGCCTTTTCGCTTACGGGGCTATCACCCTGTATCGCGCATCTTCCCAGATGCTTCTGCTAAAACGTAGTTAAAACTTTATTGACCGGCCCTACAACCCCAAGAATAAAATTCTTGGTTTGGGCTTTTCCCACTTCGCTCGCCGCTACTATGGGAATCTCTTCTAGATTTCTATTCCTCTGCTTACTGAGATGTGTCCCTTCAGCAGGTGTAGCTTTCCTATCCTATGTATTCAGATAAGAATAGTGGGTGATTACTCCCACTGGGTTCCCCCATTCGGACATCTCCGGATCGAAGCTTCTATCCAGCTCCCCGAAGCTTTTCGCAGGTTAGCACGTCCTTCATCGCCTGTTGATACCAAGGCATCCGTCAGCAGCCCTTAGTAGCTTGAACTTAACTTTATCGCTACTACTGAGCTTGTGAACTAGTTTTCCAATCTCTTGCGAGACTGAAACACAGTCCACTCACTTATATATTGCTTACGCCTTCCCTAACACACTAATTAATGTGAAGTATTTCTCCTCAAGCGCCGTTCATTGTCATTGATATATTTACTGCGCTTGTTTTCGAATCTATAGAATAGATTCGAGGGAATTGTCTCCTCTTACGAGGAAGCAAAACCCTAATAGGATTCTCTTCTCTGATTATTCTCAATTATCAATCTTTCGAGATAGTTTTGCTGTTTGACAGCAGAGTAGAAGCGACGTGAAGTGAGAGAAGCTTGTCTCAACCTAGAAATACAGGTAGACCTGTTATCTCTTAAAGGAGGTGATCCAGCCCCACCTTCCGGTAGGGCTACCTTGTTACGACTTCATCCCAGTCAT